>DMJJ01000214.1 GCA_003452185.1 Verrucomicrobiales bacterium
CAAGGCGGCGCTCTACAGCCTGGAGCCGGCAGTCCGTCGCCAAGCCCTCCGTCAGCTGGGCACGCGTCGCGTCGCGGAGGCGGCCGCCGAGATCACCGGAAGGCTGGAGGATGAGGAACCCTCGGTCCGGTTCCAGGCCGCCACGGCGCTCGGGAGGATCGGCGACCCGGAGTCGGTGCGCCCCTTGACGGAGGCGCTCCTGCGCGGGGAGAAGGACGATCTGGCGCGGTTCGCCATGTTCACGGCCCTGAACCAGGTGGGACGACAAAACCCCGCCACCTGGCCGGCGATCGTCCAGTCCATGATCGGCCGGGATCCCGAGCACCGGGATCTGGCGCCCCTGGTGCTTCGCGAAACCTACGACCCGGCCCTCGTGACCGCGCTCTCCACCTTCAGCCTCTCACCCGAGGTCAGCCTCCCTCGACGACTCATCGCCATCGGGCTCCTGGCCGACCTGCACCGACAGCTCCCCCCGTGGAAGGGGGAATGGTGGGTGTACCATCCGGTGAACCAGCCTCCGCCGAAAAAGAGCGTCGATTGGACCGGCACCCAGGAAGTGGCATCGACTCTCCGCCGGCTCCTGGAGTCAGGAACCGGAGAGATCCGGACGGCAGCCATCGAGTGGATCGGCAAGGCCGAGATCACGTCCGCAGCCCAGGATCTCCGCACGCTCTTCGACCGGCACCCCGACGTGGAGACCCACCAGAAGGTCCTTCCGGTCCTGGGCCGCCTGCACGACACGAACTGTGGCCCCATGGTGGTGGCTCTTCTCGACACCCCGGGATCCTCGGGCCCCCTGCTGGAGATTGCGCTGGAGACCGCCGCGGAGGTGGGGAGTCCAACGAACCATCTTACCCCCCTTCTGGCAGCATCGATCGCCGCGCTGAGCACCAACGCCGCGCTCACCCTCCCGCAGGCGGTCAAGTCGCTCGAGGTTCTGGGCCGCCTCCGGGATCCGGCCGCGCTGGGCGCCCTGACCAACCGCCTGCAGGATACGAACCTTCCGGTGGCGGTGGCCGCCATCCGCGCCTTGGCCTCAGCGGGAGGCCCGGCCTCGACGCTGCTCCCCGCATTGCAGGACCCGCGCCCGGAGCTGCTCCATGCAGCGGTCGCAGCAGTCGGGAGCCTGCGGGGACGCGAGGCCGTCCCGCGGCTGATCGAGCTGGCCGGCAGGACGGAGTTTCGGGAGGAGGCGTTCCGTGCCCTTGCGGCGATGCCCGATCTCCGCGCCCTTGATCTGTTTGTCGACCACCTGGCGTCGGAGAACTTCTCGCTTCGGGACCTGGCAGCCCAGGCCCTGGGGAGCCTGCGGAAGGAGGCGCTGCCGAGGCTCGAGCAGCGTGCCTCGACCCTGAAGCCCGAGGTGCTCGCCGCGGTCCAGGCCCTTTACCCCCAGGACGACCCGGCGCACAAAGGGCCGCTCTTCGCCAGCCAGGCGGCCGTCCGGCGCCCCGAGGACTACCTGGCCCATGCCCTCGCCCACCCTGGAAGCCCGCTCAATGGGCAACGGCTTTTCTTGAATCCCTCCGGCGTGGCCTGCGTCCGCTGCCATCGCTCGCTCGACGCCGGTGGGGATGTCGGTCCCGACCTGGGTGGGATGGGATCCCAATTCGACCGCCGCACCCTCGCTGAGTCCGTGCTCTGGCCGAGCAAGGTGGTGCGGGAAGGATACCTGCAGACCGTGCTGGAGCTTCGGTCCGGGGATACCGTGGCGGGGCTCATCAAGGGGGAGTCGGCCGAGTCCCTGACCCTGCGGGATGCGCAGGGCAGGAACCAGACCCTGCCGAAAACCGACATTGTCAGCCGAAAAACCAGCTCGCTCTCCCTCATGCCCGAGGGGCTCCACGCCGCCCTCTCCCCCGAGGAGTTCACCGACTTGATCGCGTATCTGGAATCGCTGAAGTCCTCCACCCGGGGGCCGTTCGCAGACCCGCCGAAGGGATTCCTGCCGATCTTCACCGGAACGAACCTCTCCGGATGGAACCCCTCCGGTGGCACAGCCCCCGGGTGGGAGGCCAAGGGAGGAATCCTCGAGCGGGGGACCACGGAGGAGGATCTCCCGACCGGATCCAGCATCGCCGACTTCCGTCTGCAACTCGAATGGCGCTGGGCCGATGCCCCACGGCCTGAGACCTTCGAGCTGGTCGATGGAGACGGGAACCCGGCCAGGGATTCCCAGGGCCGCCCCGCGACCCGCCCCGCGCTCGGGGCTGGGGAGGGAGGGATCCTTGTTCGCGGGTTCGCGAAAGCCGCCATCGCCCTGAGCTGTCGCCCGGTGGGGAGCGGCGACCTCCCCGGCTATCGCACGGACCCGGGTTCCCCGAAGGAGGTGCGCGCGGGGGTCCTCCCCAGACGCCAGGCCGACCGGCCGATCGGGGCTTGGAACCTGATGGAGGTCGTGGCACGGGGTGACAAGGTGACCATCCTGCTGAACGGCGATGAGGTGGTGCATGAGGCTCCGCTCCCCGGCCTCCCCCCCCGGGGACCGATCGTCCTGCAACATGGAACCGGGCGAATTCAGTTCCGGAACCTCTTTGTCCAGCCGCTGGAGTAACCGGCGAGCGCGGGATCGACGGCCGGCTTGGAAGTCGAGGGAACTTCCCGTTGCCAAGCCATCGGAAGCGGGGTAAACCGCTGCCACGTCCACGATCATCACTCCCATGACTTTCATCAACCCCGTTGGATTCCTCCGCCGCCGTGTTGCCGGGGGCCTCCTTCGGCCTTCCTGGATCCGGAGCGGGGGGCTTCTCCCGTCGATCGCCGCCCTGGTGGTGCTGATCCTGCGCTCTCCCGGGATCGCACCCGCCGCGGAACCGTGGGCCGATGCCCGCCTCCCGGTGACCAACGGCCTTCACCTCTGGATCGATGCCTCACGTCAGAACCCGGCCCGCGGGGAGCGGGGACTCCCTCCCTTGAGTCCCATCGCGGACACGGCCGACTATCTTCTGGATGGGTCGGGCGGGCGCCGCGACCTGGTGCAACCGCTGGAGGAGCGTCGGCCCCGGTTCGCCCAGGATTTCAATGGCGCCTTTCTCTCCTTCGATGGGGTGGACGACTTCCTGGCCTCCTCCGCCTCGGGTGCCAGGGCCGCCGAGGTGACGCTCTTCCTGGTGACGCGGGTGCGAACTAACGCCGGTCTCTTCCGCGCCTTCTTCTCCGCCAACCGGGCGGGTCGGAATGACTACACGTCGGGGTTCAATCTCGATCTCTCATCCGCTGCGACACCCGGGCTCTCGAGGATCAACGCCGAGGGCCCCGGCTTCTCTGGCGAGGCAAACCTCTGCACCACCCCGCTCCCATTCCAACGGTGGACGGTCATGACGCTGGTCTGCGCCCCGGGCCCCGGGGGAGTGCGACTCTATCTGGATGGCAAGCCGCAGGGAGCACGGGACCGGGTTGCAGGAAGTCTCGACCTGGATGAGCTGACGCTTGGAGCCCGACACTATTCCAACGATGCCCACCGGCCCCACGCCCAGAACTTCCTGGCGGGGGATGTCGCTGAATGCCTTGTGTACGCCGCCCCGGTAGCGGAGCGGGACCGGGAGCGGATCGAGGCGTATCTCGCGACCAAGTATGCCGGGCTCCGGTCTTCCCGCCTCCCCCCGGGCATGCTCCAGGTCGAGACGCCACCCGCCGCCCAGATCTTCGCCCCGGGGTTTGCCGCCCAGGAGCTGCCGGTCTCCCTCAAGAACATCAACGTTGTCCGATACCTTCCGAGCGGGGGGCTTGTGGCGGCCGGCTACGACGGGAGCGTCTGGCATCTTACCGACACCGACGGCGACGGGACCGAGGATCGGGCCACGCTGTTTTGGAAATCAGACTCGATCAAGAACATCATCGGCATGGCGGTCACTCCCCCCGGGTATCCCAGGGGGGAGGGGGTGTTCGTCACCACGCGAAACAAGGTCAGCCTGCTCGTCGACACCAACGGAGATCATGCGGCGGACCAGGAAATCATCGTGGCACAGGGATGGAAGCCCCCCCGGTTTGTCTCGGGAGGCGTGATCGATGCCCTGGGGATCACCCTGGACCGTGAAGGCAACGTCTACTTCGCCCTGGGGAACAATTTCTTCTGGGAGGCCTACGAGGTGAACAAGGAGACCGGCAAGTCCGAGTACGACCTGCGCGGGGAGCGGGGAACCCTCCAGAAGGTGAGCGCCGATTTCACCCGTCGTGAGACCTACTGCACCGGGGTCCGATTTGGCGTGGGGCTCGCGATCAACGCGGCGGGCGACCTGTTCGCGACCGATCAGGAGGGGGCCACATGGCTTCCCAACGGAAACCCCCTTGACGAGCTGCTCGAGATCCGGCCCGGGCGGCACTACGGATTCCCCCCGCGGCACCCGCGCCACCTCCCGGGGGTGATCGACGAGCCGAGCCTTTTCGACTACGGCCCCCAGCACCAGTCGACCTGCGGCCTCACGTTCAACGAACCGGTGAACGGAGGGAGTCGATTCGGGCCCGCGGCCTGGGCCGGCGATGCCATCGTGAGCGGGTACTCACGGGGACGCCTTTGGAGGACCCACCTGGCCCCCAGCCCCGAGGGCTACGTCGCCCGCAACCAGGCGCTGGGGATTTTCCAGTCCCTCGTGATCGACGCGAGCCCAAGCCCCCGCGGCGATCTGATCGTCAGCACCCACAGCGGCCTTCCCGACTGGGGGAGCGGGCCCGAAGGAGTCGGGAAACTCTGGCGGGTCCGCCAGATCGACCCCAACGCGCCGCAACCCCTCCTCACCTGGACCGCGTCCCCCACGGAACTCCGGGTCGCGTTCGACCGACCGATCGATCCCTCCACGGTACGGGACCTCCCCCGGCGGGGGTTGATCATCGCGGGCCGGCATGTCTCCCCCGGGGACCGGTTCGAGACCTTGCGTCCCGGGTATCAGGTGGTCCACGACCAGATGGCCACCCCCCGCACGCCCGTCGAGATCCTCAGCGCCGGGCTCAGCCCCGACCGACGAACCTTGACCCTGACGACCCCGGCCCGCGAGGCGGCGCAGTCCTATGCCGTGATCCTCCCCTCACCGGCTCCCAAGCCCTCCCCTCTACCGGGGGGAAAGTGGGTCACACCCGTTCCTGAGATCGATCTGGCGAACGACCTCTCCGGACTCCTGGTCGAATGGACTCCGGTGGGTGACTCGCCTCGGTGGAATGGGTGGCTGCCCCATCCCGATCTGGCCCTCTCCCGGGATCTGACCCGGGGGAGCGGGGATCACGACCCCCTCTGGGAGAGCCTGGCCAGGGGAGGTCGAATGACTCTGGCCACGCGGCTTCAGCTGTATGAAATGCTCCAGCCCGCGGTGCAACCGGGAGCTGTCCTGGATTATGTCCGTCCGGTGGAGCGGGTCACCGTAAGGCTGACCCTTCCGGCGGACGCCCAAGTGGAGGCCCCCGGGGCCACGCTGGCGGAGCGCCCGGAGGCAGGGGGGAAGCTCGTCGAACTGACGGTCGATGGGTCCCCGACGAACTGGATCCCACTCCGGATCTCGTTTACCACCGGCCCGGGAGCGATTCCCGCAACCCGGGTCTCCTGGGCGACATCGGACGACCCCCGGCCGCGGCCCATGCCCCTCCGCCGTTTCCTTCTCCCGTGGGTCCGCCCAAGCGAGCCTGCCCCCATCGCGTCACCCGGGGCTTCGCGCGACATCCCGGAGATTGCCGGAGGAAACTGGCTTCACGGCCGACGCCTCTTCACCGGAGAGAAGGCCGGGTGCGCCAAGTGTCATGTCATCCGGGGCGAAGGGGGCCACATCGGTCCGGATCTTTCCAATCTGGTGCACCGGGATTACGACAGCGTGGTGAAGGATATCCGGTTTCCGAACGCCACCCTCAACCCGGATCATGTTGCGAGCGTGGTGGACCTGACCGACGGGGAAACCCTCGTTGGGCTCCTGACTGGGGAAACCCCCGGGTCCATCACGGTGACGGAGTCGACCGGAAAGGTCTCAACGCTCCCCCGGGCCGGCGTGCGTCGGATCACCCCATCCCCCCTCTCCCTCATGCCCGAGGGACTCTGGGATGGTCTGTCGGCCGTGGAACGACGGGATCTCCTGACCTTTCTCCTGACCGATCCGGTCCCGGTGGAGGCGAGGCTGCCCGTGCAGGGCCAGACGGCTCCTTCCCCCCGCAGCCTGCAGCAGCTGGGGAGAGTGCTGGCAGCGGCCCCTGCCCCGACGGCCTCCTCCCCTCCAAGGCCGTTGCGCCTGGTCTTCTGCGCCTCGCGCAAGGATGGGGGCCACCCGCTCCCCGGGATGCACGACTACCCGGTTTGGCGTGAGAGATGGTCCCGGCTCCTGGCCCTCGCGGACGGGGTGACCACGGAGGTGGCCGACCAGTGGCCCTCCCCGGCACAATTCGCGACGGCCGACGTCATCCTCTTCTATCACGACAACCCCGCCTGGGTCGCGGCGAAGGGGCCCGAGCTCGATTCGTTTCTGGCGCGCGGCGGCGGGCTCCTCTTCCTGCACTGGTCGATGAACGGTCAGCAGGAGGTCGATGCCCTCGCGAAACGGATCTCCAAGGCCTGGAAGAATGGGTTCTCCCGCTTCCGCTTCGGAGGGTTGCCGATGCAGTTTTCGAAGCATGAGATCACGGCCGGACTGGAGCAGCTCTCCTGGGTGGACGAGAGCTACTGGAACCTCCCCGGAACGCTCGACGGAGCGACTCTCCTGGCATCCACCGTGGAGGAAGGAGAGGCCCAACCCCAGGCCTGGGTCCGGGAGCAGGGACGGGGGCGGGTTTTGGTCTGCATCCCGGGCCACTTCACCTGGACATTCGATGACCCGCTTTACCGAACCTTCCTACTCCGGGGACTCGCCTGGTCGGCGCATGAGCCGGTGGGACGATTTAACGAGCTGGTCACGGTGGGAGTGGAACTCGTCCCGTGATCCCCTCCGGGGGCGGCTCCCGGTCGGGGCTTGCCCCATGGGCCTGGATCCATTACGCGTCAGAGGTGACTGAGACGTCCCGCAGCCCATCGATCCGGTGTGCCCCCCCCGCCAGCTTGGCATGGATCTCGGTTTGCCTCGCCCCGTGGCTTCCCGCATGGGCGGCTCCGGGGCTTCCCCCGTCGGTTGTCGCAGGAGCGCAGCTCACCGAGGTGTATGCCTCACCCCGGCTCCTAATGGGCCCGACCTGGGATCCCAAGGGGGGCCGGCTGTACTTTGTTGCGGCGGGCAGGGAGGGACTCGGGACGCAGCTGCTGAGGCTTGAGTCCCCCGGAGTCGCAACCGTGTGGCTCGATCAGGCGGAGGGGGCGACCGGGACCTGCGTTTCGAGCGACGGACGCCTGCTCGTTGCACAATCAGCCGCCCACCGGGTGGTCTCCTACGCCATCGGTCCCAAGGGACCCCGGCGGAGCCGCATCCTTCTCGAGGAACCCACCCTCAAGCAACCGAACGACCTGGTGCAGGCGGCCAACGGGAACATCTACTTCACCGACCCCGATTTTGGCGGGGGGGGAGCGGGTGGCGTGTTCCTGCTCAGGCCCAAGGGGGGGATCACGAGGCTGATCAGCGACATGCCCCAGCCAAACGGTCTCGCCCTCTCGCCGGATGGCCGCACGCTCTACGTCAGCGACAGCCAGGAGAAGCTTTGCCGGTCCTTCCCGATCCTCCCGAACGGGGTCACCGCCCCCGGGGGCCGCTTCTTCTCCCCCGAGCCTGGATCCCCGGGAGAACCGGACGGCATGGGAACGGACGAACGCGGGAACCTGTACCTGGCCGGCATGGGGGGGGTCTGGGTGGTGACCCCGGCCGGAGAAGCCCTGGGGTTCATCCCCGTGAAGGAATTCTGCACCAGCCTGACCTTTGGCGGCCCCGATGGGCGGGACCTCTACCTGGCCTGCAACGGCAGGCTTTATACCCTGCGGATGACGGTTCGTGGAGGATTTGCCAACCAGGGTGTGCGATAGTGGGGCGAGGCCCACCCTGCTCCCGGCGGGGCAGGCCTGGGTCAACTCGGTCCTGAAGGACCGGCCAAAACCGCCGAACAGTAGATCAACGTGGCAACAGATCCTGCAGCTTCAGGCGCGCCGGGGGCCTTTTCGGAGGCCAAGCGGGCTCTCCTCGCCCGGCGCCTCCAGGGGGCGGCGCGCGGGAACGAGTCCCCGTCGACCGGGATCCCACGGCGCGCGAAGGGGACTCTTTCGGCGCCGCTCTCCGCTTCCCAAACACGCCTCTGGCGCCATCACGCGACCCACCCCACGTCGATCGTCCACAACGTCCCCATGGGACGGAGGATCGTTGGACCGCTCCGGGCCGACCTGCTCCGGCGGGCATTCGAGGCCGTGATGCAGCGGCATGAAATCCTGCGAACCGGTTACCGACTCGAAGCAGGTCAGCCGACGCAGGTGGTGCTCCCGGCCGGGTCAGGGTTCTTTTCTGAAGTCGACCTCCAGCACCTGCCCGCGGGGGATCGCGAGGCGGCGTGGCGTGAGGCGGCCCTCCACACGGCCTCAGAACCGTTCGATCTGGCGGCGGGGCGCGTGTTCCGCGTCCGCCTCTGGAGGCTCTCGCCCGAGGAGCATGTCCTGGTGCTGTGCGAGCACCACATCGCTGCGGATGCGTGGTCGACCTCCATCCTGTTCCGGGAGATCGGGATCCTGTACAGGGCGATGCTTTCCGGCCTCCCCTCGGGGCTCGCGGACCTGGCCCTACAGTACGGAGATTTCGCCCTCTGGCAGGCCGGAGAGCTACGCCGTTCCACCCTCCCCGCACAGCTCGATTACTGGCGGCATCGGCTCGATCCGTTTCCCGCCACCAGCCCCCTGCCGCCGGACCACCCGCGGGGGGATCGCCCAACGTTCCGTGGTGCCTACGCCGAGTTCCAGGTGCCGGCAGGTCCCCGGAGCCAGCTGCACCGGATCGCCCACGACCATGGCGCCACCCTCTACATGGTGCTCCTGGCGGCGTTCACCGCCCTGCTCCACCATCGCTCCCACACCGACGACATCGTGGTGGGGACACCGGTCGCGGGGCGCCCGCGCCCGGAGCTCGAGTCCTTGATCGGGTTCTTCCTGAACACCCTTGTGATGAGGACCAGCACCTCGGGCAACCCCTCGTTCCTCGAGTTGCTCGATCGTGTGAAGGAGACCGCCATGGGGGCGTACGCCAACCAGGAGGCTCCGATCGAGCTCGTCCTGGAAGGGGCGAACCGCCCTGGCGGGGGGACCACCCCACCCTTTCCCCACGTGATGCTGGTGCTGCAAAATGCCCCGATTGAGCCGCTGGACCTTCCCGGCATGGAAATCTCGCTCCTGGAGATCCCGATCGAATCCTCCAAGCACGATCTGACGTTTGGGATGTGGGAGCGGGGGGCGATCCTCCAAGGATGGATCGAGTACAACACCGACCTGTTCGACGCCTCCACGATGGAGGAGCTGGCCAGCGACTGGAACCAGCTTCTGGTCCGGGTCGGGAACGATCCGACGCTTCGACTCGACAAGCTCGCCCCCGGCGGAACCCCACGCCTGGCCCGGGCGGGGTGACTCCCGCCCGGGCTCGGTCTCAGCCCTCCGCCTGGAGGGCCCGCTTCAGACGGCGGAGAAAGTCGAGTTCCCGCTCCCGCTCCGCCCGTTTCTGATCCTCCCGGGAACGTGTGTCCCGCCCGCCCCCATGAAGCTCCTGGACCCGCTCGTTAAAGAACGGTTTCGGCCCCGAGGCGCTCTGCAGGTCGTCGCCCAGGGCCTGAATCCACCCCGGGATCCGGGCAAGCAGCTGGGGAATCCCTTCCGGCTCGTAGGCCTCGACCACCTTCAGCAGCGCGGTGCAGTCCTCCACAATCCCGCCCGCAGCGACACCCTGGGCCGCGAGAAGAAACCGCGCCAGGATGGCGGCCCGTTCCCCCGACTCCCATATCGGACGCCGGGCCACCGCGAGCAGGGGGGCGCGCGTGGCGGGGGAGGCGACCCCCTCGAGCGGGGGGCGGACTCCCGGAGGGACCGTGCCGTCAAGCCGAAGACGGAACAGGAACCTCTCCACCGTGACCGGTCGCAGGGGCAGACGGCACACCTCGCCTCCGGGGACAATGAGCGATCCCAGGGTGGGCCGGGCCACCAGGGTTGCCACCAGCCCGGGCCAGTCGGACCGCGGGATGGACTCCACCCCCAGAACGCCGGCGAACTCCGCCTGATCGTCAAACCCGGGGGTAAACGCGGGCGCAAGGGCGAGGTCGACCTGGTAGTCTTCCAGCGAGCCGAGGCGGTCGCGGAGGAATCCCGCGATCTGGTGTCGCTCCAACTCGTAGGTGTCCTGCAGGTGATCGACAATCTGACGGGATAGCTCGCGAGGGCGCTCGAGCGCCGTCGCCAGGAGCTCAGGAATCGATTCCATAGGAGGGGGATTCTCCCCCGCCCGGGGGCGGGGTTCAACGCCGGAACTCGGCGGCCCCCAGATCCCACCCGAGACCCTGGGGACGAGGGGTGCCGTAGAGGTCGGAGGTCGACCCCAGCCCGAGGAGGAGATCGAGGTCGAGGCCGTGATCGATGGCCGGGCTCTCCGGCTTCAGGTGGTAGTCGCCGGTCGCCGGGGAGAGAAACCCGGGATCGGCGATAATGCTATGGACATCCAACGCGACGACCCCGCTGTGCCACGACCCGGCGCAGGCTGCCCCGGGCGGGCATTCGGGCCCCCCGGGGAGCTTCCGCCCGGCCTCCCGGGGGGAGTCAAAGAGGAAGATCGGGCCGCCGGTCCCGGCGTTGCCCTCCCGGTGCATGTGGACGAGCCCGACATTGCCACGCGGAAACGGCCCCTTCCATCCCGGATCCGGCCCCATCCAGATGCAGTTGTAGTCACAGCGGGTATCGCTGGCCCCAAAGAACGGGTCATCGTGAAAGATCCGGATCTGCTGCTGGGTGTGGTTGAAGGCAACGATGTTGTTGAGCACCCGGTTGCGGGCCGCGGGCCAGTAGGCGCGTCCCCCAAGGGCATTGCGCTCCCGTTCGATCGTCGGCCGGAAGGCGTGCATCGAGATGCCGGCGCTCTCGTCGTCGGTAAACTGGCGGGGGCCGGTGCGGGCGCGGGTGTTGACCACCGTGTTCCCCACGATCCACCAGTCGCTGCAGGCGTCGGCGTAGATTCCGTAGCGGGTGTTCCCATCGATCAGGTTCCCGAGGATCAGGGTGTTGCGGGTCGCCTCCCCCATGATGCCGTAGGTCGTGTTGTCGCGAATGACGCAGTTGCGCACAACCTTGGCAAAGGGGCTGGGGCTCGTGAGCTCGGAGGCGGTGTCGAACCAGATCCCCGGGCCGTCGTTGCCCGACACCTCGCATCCGTCGATCGTGATCTCCATGCGGTCGTGGAGCGACAGGTTGGGGATGAACTTCATCCCGCCACAATGGAACGCCGGGTTGAAATGACGGGTGTTGTTCTCGTTCACGCGGCATCCGCTGACAAGAATCCCGTGGCACCCACCCCCGGCGGAAAGGCCGGAGTTTCCGTTGTGGGAGAGGACACAGTTTTGGACGGTCCCGTGGTCCCAGATTCCAAGGCCGACGCAGTCCATCCACTCGATGGTGCATCCGTCAAACAGGCTGGAGTGCCCCGTCTCCATGGCCGAGGAGACAGTCCCCCCGCTCCACATCGAATTGGAGTGCCTGAAGTGGAGGCCCCGGACGATGAGGTTTCCGTGGTCCCGGGTGGCCCAGGAGTCATCCGCCACCCGGAGGACCGTCGGCCGGGCGCTGATCTCGATCGGCAGCCGATTTGGATCGGCCCCATCCTTGAGCCGCAGGAAGAGGGTGCGGCGCTCCACCACCACCCTGCCCCCCTCGACGTGTCCCGCCTCGCGGCAATAGAACGTTCCAAGGCCCCTGGCCCCCGCCATGTATTGGAGCGAGGTGATCCCGGCATCCCAACGAGACCCGGGAGAGGTCTCGCCGACCGGCATGTCGGGGGGATCGCACTTCCCGACCCAGTTGCCAAAGTACCCGGTCGGGTAGCCCAGCTTGGTGAGGGGAGTGCCGGGGTTCGAAACGGCGAAGGCCGGGTTGTCCGGATTCTCTCCCTCGGCATGAACGAAGAGCTGCTGGACGTTCACGTTCAGGACGCCCGTGTAACGCCAGATCCGCGGAGAGCCTGCCGCAGGGGAGGCCGGAAGCTCGGGAGCCTCGGCTCGGACCCAAAGCCCGGCGTTGCGGGCCAGGAGGTCGGACCCCTTGATGACCACGGTCGCCCCCTCGGCACTCTGAAGGGTGAGCTTCGGGCCGTCATTCCTCAGGTCGGGATTCGGGCTCTTGAACAGCGGCGAGGTCGGGATGAAGATCCCCTCGCGATACACCCCGGAGCGGATGATGAGCGTGTCGCCCGGAACGGCCCCGGCCTGAATCGCCCGCTGGATGGTCTTCCATGGTTGGGCCGCCGTCCCGGCTTGCGCCCCGGTGAAAGACCCATCGACGTGGTACACATTGCCCGCAAGGCCGCCCGTCGCGGTAAGAAACGCGACGACGAGGGGGAGGACCGATCTGAACATATGCGTCCCTCCCCTTCGCCTGAACGCCGGGCAAAGTCAAGGCGGAGCGTGCCTCCCCCGACGGTGTCGCCCGGGCTCTCACGCTCGATCGGTCCCCCGCCACGGGCCCACCTCCCGCCCCGCGCCAGGGTCGACTCACGCTCCTCCCAGTTCCATCGCAGCGGCGGGGGTGACCTTTTTCTTTCCATGGGGGGCTCCCCGGGGACATAGTCGGTCGGCGGAAGTGGTGGGTCGTTCCCGGCGCCGCAAGCCGGGATGCCCCCCCTCGCCCGCCGAAGTATCCCATGTCTGCCAATCAGCCCAGGAACCGCTCGCATCCCTCGCCGCGTGCTTGGTCGAAGCGACCCGGGGACCACGGTGGATGGGCCACCCGGCTGCTCCTCACATTCCTGATCCTGCTCCCCTGCCCCCTTCTCCGCGCCGCCCTGCCTCCCCCCGCCTCGCCCCCCGTGCTGGAGGAGGTGAGGGATGTGATCCGTCTTGCGCCGGGCGACCTCCTCCGGACCAACCGGGTGTCGTTGACCGGGATCCTGACCTACCATGATCCGGCCCGGCAGTTGACATTCCTGCAGGATGAAACCGGGGCCTGCGCCCTGAGTCCCAGCCCGCAGAGCCCCGAGTTGCATGCGGGCGTGCGCGTGCGTGTGGCCGGCGTGGTCGCGAGCTTCGGATCGGGCCGCAGGGTTCACCCGGAACTCATCTCGCCCCTCGGGGAGGGGGATTACCCCGCGGCAGCCCCTGCGTCCCCCCAGCTCCTGTTCGGCGGCGGACTGGAGGGCCAATGGGTGAGACTGTCCGGCGTTGTCCGGCAGGTGACGACGAACCTCGGCTACATCCTCTTCAGGACCGCCGTCAAAGGAGGAGAACTCGAGGGAGTCATCTCCCAAAGCCCCGACATGGGGGGCGACCTGATCCCGGATGCCCGGGTCACGGTGGCCGGCGTGATCCACTCGACGGAGTGGGATTCAGGGCGCCCGCGCCAGATCCGCCTGTTCGTTCCCGGGTGGACACACCTCACCCTCCAGCCCCCGGAAGACCGGGACCCGTTCGCCGCTCCGCTCCGAACGATCCAATCGGTGCTCCAGCTCCAGCTCTCCCCCGATTCCGCCCCGTTCAACCGTGTCCGGATCGACGGCCTCATCACGGCAAGCTTCCGGGATGGGCTCCTGTATGTCCGGGACGCGCACGATCCCGCGGGCGACATCCGGGTGAGCACCTCGCCGCCGCTGCAGGCGGAGGTGGGCGACCGGGTTGAGGTGGCCGGATTCCCGCAGTCGCGGGCCCTTGTGGCGGAGTTGGGCGACGCGGTGGTGCAGGTCGTGGGGGGCGGCAATGCGCTCCCCGTCCGCGAGATCATCGATTTGGATCCCCACTCCGCGGGCCTTCACGAAGGAGAGCTGATCCAGGTCCACGGCCGGATCCTGGGAAGGGCGGACCAGGCGAACCGCACGCTTTTCTGGGCCGAGTCGGGCGGGCTCTATTTTGAGGCGGTGCTTCAACATTCAGGGACTCCGGGCAGGCCCCGGGCAACCAAGGGGAGCCTGGTGGAGTTCACCGGGGTTTGCACCGGAATCCAGGGGGAGGGGCGAGGTCAGGCGTTCCAACTCCTTCTCCGGGATGAGAAGGATCTGTTGGTCATCGAGGGGGCCACCTGGTTGACCACCCGCAACGGGTTTCTCCTCCTCGGGGGGATGGGGGCCATCCTCATCGCCACCGTGGCCTGGGTCGTCACGCTCCGGAGGCGGGTGCGGAAACAGACCGAGCAGATCCGGGAGCGGCTCGAACGGGAGGCCGCATTCGAGACCCGGTTCAGCCAGTTGGTCGATAACGCCCCGGACCTGATCCTCACCTACGACATCGGCGGCCGGATCCTCTCCATCAACAAGGCCGGGGAGGCCCTCAGCCGCTATTCGCGACGGGAGATCATCGGCAAAAAGCTGGAGGAGGTGCTCATCGGACCGACCGGCCTGGAGGGGATGATCCCCTACCCTTCGCGCGAGCTGCCGGCGGCGAGCATCGAGCTGAGCCTCCTCACCCGGACCGGGGAGCGGATCCCGGTGGAAGCCCGCTGGCAGCCGATCGCCGCGGGGGGGCGGCCGACGGAGATGCAGTGCATTGTGCGCGACATCCGGGAGCGGAAGCGGGCGCAGGAGGCGTTGAGGAAAAGCGAAGAGCACCTGCGCCTCGCCATCGACGCCGCCCAGATGGGAACCTGGGAGTTCCACCCGGCCACGGGACAGGTCCACTGGAACAGCTGGGTCTACGAGCAATATGGGGTCACGGAGGGGGCTTTTGGGGGAACGGTCGATGCGGTTCTGGAACACATCCACCCCGTGGATCGCGAGCACATCCAGCGCACCATCGAGGTCACCTCCCGCACCGGGGAACCCTTTCAGCTGGAGTACCGGATCGTGCGGCCCGACGGCCAGAAGCGCTGGCGCCTGATGCAGGGGCACGGGTTGCGCGACTCCCTCGGGAACGTGACCCGGGTCATCGGCATCAGCCAGGATGTCACCCCGCGGAAGCAGGCGGAGCAGGCCCTGCGGGATCGGGAGGAGATCTACCGTGCGATGTTCGAGAAGAACCGGGCCTCGAAGCTCCTGGTCGAGCCCGAAACCGGCGAGATCGTAGATGCGAATCCGGCCGCAGCGGGCTTCTACGGGCTTCCGCTTCCCGAACTCCGGAAGATGCGCCTCAGCCAGGTGACCCGGGGGGACCAGGAGGCGCTGAGAACGATCCTCCGGCAGGCCCGCGACGGAGAGACGGACTTCTTCCACCTCCGCCAGGTCACCTCCTCGGGGGAGGAGCGGGACGTGGAGGTGTTCGCCGGGGCCCTTCGGGTCGGGGGGCGTCCCCTGCTCTTCTGCATCGTCCTGGATGTCAGCGACAAGGTGAAGGCCGCGGAAGCCCTCCGGGTGATGAACCAGCAGCTGGAGGCACGGGTCCAGGAGCGCACAGAGGAACTCCGCCAGCGGATCTCCGAGGTGGAGGGGCTCAACAAGCACACCACCGCCCTCCTCCAGGACCTCAAGCGCGCGCACCGGGAGACCGCCGCCGCGGCGCGGCAGTCCGAGGCGGCCAATACCCAGCTCCATGCCATCAACCAGGAGCTGGAGGCATTCTCGTATTCCGTTTCACACGATCTCCGGGCGCCGCTCCGGCACATCGCGGGCTATGTCAGCATCCTGGAGGAGACGCACCTCGACCGGATGGACGACGAGGGAAAGCGCTGCCTGGCCACCATTTCCAAGGCGGCCCACCGGATGGCGGAGCTCATCGATGACCTGCTCGCCTTCTCACGGATCGGGAGGACGGAGCTCACCCTCCGGTCGATCGATCTGTCGACCGTGGCGCAGGAGTTAATCCGGGACTTCAGCACCGAGTCCCGACACCGCGAGATCGAATGGCGGGTGCAACCCCTTCCGCAGGTGCAGGGGGATCCTGTCCTCCTGCGACAGGTCCTGTCCAACCTGCTGGAGAATGCCGTGAAGTACACGCGACCCCGCGAGCATGCGGTCATCGAGATCGGCGTCGTGCCGGGCCGCCCCCAGTCGCCGGCGGACTTGTTTCACACCCTCTATGTGCGGGACAACGGCGTCGGGTTCGACATGGCCTATTGCACGAAGCTCTTCGGTGTCTTCCAGCGCCTTCACAGCGCCTCCGAATTCGAGGGGACGGGAATCGGCCTGGCGAATGTGCGTCGGATCATCGCCCGCCATGGGGGGCAGACCTGGGCCGAGGCCGAGCCTGACCGCGGGGCCACCTTCTACTTCACGCTGCCCCGTGAGGCCTCCCAGGCCGCGTCGGCGCGCACGGAAATCCAGTCCATGGGAGCCTGACCCGGCAAGCCGGCCGTCGTGCTTCAGTAAAGGATGACAAAACTTCCGTCCGGCCTGGCATAGCAGGCGGCGAAGTTCCACGGGACGATCCCCGGCCTGGAGCCACTCTCCAGGGTGGCGGCCCCGCCTGCATCGGTCAGCTTCCAGGCGAGCCGTCCCCCGCGCTGCCAGCCCGTTCCCTCGGTCCAGACGTGGAGGATCTCGCCGTGCCGGTTGACGGCCACCGAGGGGTGCTTGGCACCGGGCCCCGGAGCGATCGCCGTCGGAACGAGCGAAGCCGCTCCGATCTCCAACGACTGGATCGAGCCCCGGGTCTCCCAGTCGACCCGTGGTGCCGAATCGACCGATGGAAGGAAGCGGGTCGTGCTCATGGGACAGGAGGCGGTCTCCCAATCCTGGAGCAGGCGCGATTGGAAGGAGGCCCCCTGGTCGCGGGATGTCAGCAGCACCGCTTCCCTGTGTGTGCCGTCGCGCGCCGACCGGAACAGTGCGTGAAGGGTCCCATCCGGTGCGGTTTGGGCGGCCAGCCCGCAACAGCCGCAGACGCCCGACTCCCCGCCGACCGGGCGTTCGGCCTCGAAGGTGCGGCCGTCATCCCGCGAACGGGAGAGGAACACGCGCCGATGCGATTCCCCCGGGGCGGATCCAAGGGGGCTTCCATGAAACAGGACGAACACGCCTCCGCCCGGGTCGGCGGCCACGGCAGCCCCTCCGTCCAGGGAGCCAACCCGGGTCAGGAGGTTGCGTTCCGGCTCAAATCCCGGGCTTCCTGCCTGCATCCGGGAGTAGAGCAACGGCGAACCGGCGGGTGCCGTGGGGCGGGCCGTCGCCGACCCGTTCCAGAGCACATGCACCCACCCTCCGCGTCCGAGGGCGACACGGGCCCCGCGCACCGTCCCGATGGCGATGCCGCTTCCCGGGCTTTGATTCACCCGGAGCGGGGGGGAGGCCGCCTCCGGGCCCGCGGGAACCCGCCGATAGTAAACGTCCGCCGCGCCGGGTTCGCCGGAGAGCCAGACCCAATGCGCCGTGCCGGAGGCATCCACGGCCACCTCGGGTTGCAGGCCGCCGGCCGGCAACCGCTCGATCCGGATCGTGGCCCCGGGAAGCACCCCCGCGGATCCCAAACCAAGGAGGATCGCGGGAAGCCAGGATGGGAGTTTCATTGGGATCATGGGTTGCCGGGCGGCACCGGAGCGGAGGCGCCGCGATGGGAGACTCCGGCGGGAAGCGCCGGCTCAAGGTGAATCAGCACGTCGAGCACCTGGGGCATCGAGGAGCGGACCGCGTCCTTCACCTCGTGGGCGATGCGATGGGCTTCGTTGACACTCATTCCCCCATCCACATGAACGTGCATGTCAACGAGGAGCGATCCGCCGGTCTTTCGTACGATGCACTTCTCGACAAGGACAACCCCCGCAATCCCCCCGGCCAGCGCGCGGATCCGGTCGATGACATCCTGGTCGGGTGAGGCATCCATCAACTCGTCGAACGCTTTCGCAAAAATCACCCACCCGTTCCATGCAATGACCCCCGAGGCCAGCATGGCGGCCACATTGTCTGCCGATCGGTAGTCGGGACCCCCGAGCAATGCCACCGTGATGCCCACCCCGGCAGCCAGGGAGGTGATGGCGTCGCTCCGGTGGTGCCAGGCGTCGGAGTGCACCGCAACGCTCTCCAGGGCCAGGGCCTCCCGCATGACATACCGGTAAAGCCCCTCCTTCAGCACGATCACCCCAAGGAGCACCACCAGGGTGAAGGGATGAGGCATGGCCCGCTGAACCGCCGCCCCCCCCATGGCATGGAACACAATCCATCCCGCGGCCCCCAGGAGGAGGATCCCCACCACGAGGGCTGCCACGGCCTCGGCCTTGCCGTGGCCGTAGGGGTGATCGTGGTCGGGGGGTTCCGCGGCCACCACGACAGCCCGCCAGACGATGATCGAGCTGACGACATCGGCCAGGGATTCGACTCCATCGGCCACGAGGGCCGCGGAATGCCCGAGGATCCCCGCGGCAATCTTGATTGCCGAGAGCGCGGCATTCACTCCCAGCCCGAGGAGGGTGGTTCGGAGGCTTCGATTCAGTCGGTTGCGGTCCTGAGTCATGCGGTTCCCGGGGCCGCGCCGCTCCGGGTCGGCCCACCCTACCCCGGTCCGGGAGGGGAGCGCCAGCGTTTGAGTGTGGAACGGAAGGAGGCCGGCCGGCGGAGGGCCCCGCCCTTCGACGCGACAACGGACTCTTTTCACCATTCCCTTCCCTGCTCCCTCCAGCGATGATCAACGGCGCCGCCTATGGCAGCACGAGCCTTGAACATCGACTACCACCCCGCCCTCCCGTTCCGGATGGCCGGAGGGGCGACGCTCGCCGCCTACGCCCTGCTGGGATGGTTGGGACGAGGGGGGCATCCCCCGGGGCTGCCGTTCTATTTTCTACTGATCGGTGTGGCCTGGGGCGGGCTCTGGGTTGCGGTGCGATCGTTTGGGGCCTCTCCGGCCCGGGGACTGACCGCCGAGGTGGTTGCCTGGGGAATCGCCTTTCGGCTGGTCGGATTTGTCTCATCGCCGGTGATGGAGGATGACTACTACCGCTACCTGTGGGATGGGCGGCAGACCGCGCTCCACGGCAACCCTTACGCGACAGCTCCAGGAGCCCATTTCCAGGAGGAGGGGTTGTCGCCCCGGTTTGAGGAGATCCTTGGGGGGATCAACTACCCGCATGTGCCGACGATCTACGCGCCAGTCCTGCAGTACCTGTTCGCGCTCGCCTATTGGATGAGCCCGGGCGAGCTCTGGCCCCTCAAGCTCCTCCTGCTGCTGGCCGACTTCGGCATCGCGCTCCTGATCTGGCAGCTGGGGGGGCGGCGACCGCTGTTGCTGTATCTCTGGTGCCCGCTCCTCATCCAGGAAGTCGCCTTCACGGCCCATCCCGACATCGCCGGCGTGGCCCTGGCCCTGGGCGCCGTGGCGGCGGCACGGCGCGGCGCCGGGGTCTGGTGCGGCAGCCTGCTCGGACTCGCCATCGCAACCAAGATTCCCGCGCTTCTCCTCGTCCCGTTCCTGCTCCCGGGGCGGGGTCTGCGGGCCTGGGTGGCCTGCGGTCTGGCTGCAGCCCTTGCCTATCTCCCGTTCTGGGCCCAGGGGTCCTGGGGTGATCTTCCCACACTCCTCCAGTTTGCCCGCGAATGGGAGTTCAACTCCGGGGGGTTCGCCCTGCTCAGGTCGGCCGTAGGCCCGGAAGCCGCGGGACCGGCAGCCCTGGCGATCACCGGAGCCGGCATCGGATGCCTCTGGGCACGGAGGCGACCAGGTCAACCCGTGAGGCTGGACTGGGTCTACGGGTGGTTCTTTGCCTGGAGCGCCGTGGTGCAGCCCTGGTACCTCCTCTGGCTCCTCCCGTGGGCTGCGTTCCAACCCTCCCGGGGAGCTTGGGCGGCGCTCGCTGCCGTGAGCCTCAGCTACATCACCAACCTGCAGCTCGGGATCTCGACCCCGGACCTGTTCGCCCATCCCGCCTCGGTTCGATGGGGGGAATACACCCTGGTGGGAATCGCTCTCCTGTTCGATCTGCTCGATCGCAGGCCGTCACGGCCCGGGGGCCATCCCGTCGCGCGGGGGGGAAGGCAGGTCAACGAGCCGCGGCTCTGCGGGCCGGCTCCAGCACCTCACGCAGCCGCGCCATCGTGAACGGTTTCTGAAGCATCGGTGCATCGCACTCGCCCCCCACGCCCAGACCCGAGTGCGCCTCGCCCAGCCCGGTCATCAGGACGCACCGGACCCCGCGGCCGGCGCGCTCCACTTTTTCCATCAGCGCCGGCCCCGACATGCCGGGCATCGCGACGTCGCTGATGAGGGTTGAATAGCTCCCAGGGCTGCTGGCGAGAAGCCGCGCAAGGGCGGAAGCCCCGTCTGCGAAATCTTCGACCTCATACCCCAGTGACTGGATCATCCGGGTGGTCACCTGGCGGACCGCCGGGTCATCGTCCACCAACATCACCCGCTCGCCCTCGGTACGGCCCCCCGTTGGCACGGGCTTCGTGCCGGGGGCCAGAAGCAGGGTGACGGAGGTCCCCCGACCCGGAGCGCTCCGGAGCCGGAGGCCACCCTGGAGCCGGGTGGCGCACCCGAATGCCTCGGACAAACCCATGCCCCGGTGCCCGGGTCGCGTGGTGAATCCCGGCTCGAACGCACGCGACTGCACCGGACCGGTCATACCGTGGCCTTCGTCGGTGATTTCCACGTAGAGGTACTCGCCAGGGGTGAGGGGCCGCCCCCCCGGGATCGGCTCGAGGAGGTCGGACTCGACCTGCAGCAGCCCGGTGGCAACCACGAGCTTCCCGCAGCCCCCTTCCAGGCTCTCGACCGCGTTGGCCAGCAGGGCCTCGATCCCCCGCTGCAACCCCTCGGTCTGGGCCGCCGGAATGGGAGGCAGCATCGGATTGAACGCCAGTCGCAGGCGGTCTCCGGACGGGATGCCGGGGACCGAGTCGACGGCGGCCTCGACGATGCGATTGAGCTCCACCCCGGGCGATTCCCCGGGGGGAACGGCCGGCAGCGATTCTCCGAGCGGTTCCGTCAGGGTGTGGAGCAGCAGGTCAACCCCGCCATCGATGCCACGACCGCAGGTCACGAGCGCGGTGACGCGCCGTGATCCGCCGGAACGGTGGCGCACCCGTTTCTCAATTCGATAGTGATCCACCTCGCCCGAGAGGAGTCGTGCGAACTGCGCGGCCTCGGCCTCGCGGTCATCGGGGTGGGTCAGGGAGGCCCATGTCTCCTCCTGGAGCTGGGGTTCGCTGCACCCGAGGAGGGCCCGGAGGCCGGGAGATGCAAACACCCAGCCACCTTGGGCCGAGGTGACCGCCACCGCCGCCCCCGCGGCGCTCAGGTGGTCGCGCCAGGCCGCCATCTCCGAGGCCCCGGCCCTGGGGGGGACCGTTTGCTCCGAGCCCTGCGCTGCAGGCAGGGCGGCGGTCAGACAGACCGGGCGATCCCCCATTTCCGCCGGCACCGATTGGCTCACGAGCCGGACCCGCCGGGGCGATCCCCCCTCGGACGGCAGAAGGCGAAGCTCGGTCTCGGCCCGCTCGCGCCGGGCGAGCACGGTGGCGACGTGGTGATGGAACCGGATCCGGTCCTCCTCGAGGAGGTGGGTGAAGAAGGGGCGTTGCTTGAACCGGGTCCGCTCCCCGCCCAGAAGCTCCCCTGCGGCGAGGTTCAGGTCCTCGACGTTGTGCCGGCCATCGAAGACGAAATAGGCCACCGGGGCGCTGTCAAACAGCTCGAAATAGCGCGCGCGGGTTCGTTGCAGCGTGGCCTGGGATTCCCGGAGCTCCTGGTTCTGGATCTCGAGCTCGATCTGGCGGGCCAGGTCCGATTGCGGAGCGGGTCGCAGCGGAGGAGGCAGGCGGGAAAGGGTGAACCGGGGTGGCAGGTCAAGCCGGGCGCCCTCCGACGGGACAACATCGGGCTCCGGCTCCTTCAGAGTGCGGTTGTTCATACTCGCAGACACGTTCGGTTCCACAGCTGACTTCACGAACAGGGTACGACAAGCCCACGCACATCCTCGTCCTCCGCAGCACGATTCCCTCAGGGCGGTCAACATGCTAGCGGGCTCGGGGGGTTTGTCAGTGAGTTTTTTGCCCCCCCCGGGAAGATCCCCCTTGCCTTTCACACTCTCTCCA
Organism: Verrucomicrobiales bacterium; assembly: GCA_003452185.1. GTDB lineage: Bacteria > Verrucomicrobiota > Verrucomicrobiia > Limisphaerales > UBA11320 > UBA11320. The sequence goes on from DMJJ01000214.1 coordinate 21,990, forward strand.
GCGAGAGACTCTGGCGGGCGCGGGAACCGAGCGCCCAAGCGCCGATGTCCGACCCATTGCTCAACCCGGCTCCCCCAGGGACCACGAATCGCGAGTTCCTTGAGCGGCATGCCCGCCCCGGGTGCGTTGGCCTGGCAGGGGGCACCACGCTGGTGGACCGGGCGATCGCGGCGGCCGAGCGGCACATCGACGCGGAGAAGCGGTGGAGCCGTTGGTCGCACGCCTTCGTGATCGGGGAGAGGCGGGCGGATGGGCACCTCTGGGTGATCGAATCCGACCTTGAGATCCATCGCCGCCACATCCGGCTTGGCGTCCAGGAGAACCGGCTTTCGAAGTATTACGCGGACGAGGACTACACCACACTGGCCATCCTGGACTTTGGGCTCCCGGCAGAGTCGGTGAACACCCTCCTTGCGGCCGGCCTGGAGATGGTGGCCAGCAGGACGCGCTACTCGCTGCGGGAGCTTCTTGGGACCCTGATCTCGCTGCAGCGGCCGGCGAGGCGGACCGGGCGGGCCAACCTTCTCTCCCGGGATCGGTCCATTTACTGCTCCGCCCTTGTGCAACACCTTTACCGCAAGGCAGGCGTCGACCTCGTCCCCGGGCTGCACGACAAGCACACCACGCCCGAAGACCTTTCCCGCACTCTGGTGCCGCACACCCGCCATTTTTTGGAAAGGGCTCGCGCCCAGAGCCGCCTCGCGGGGCTGGCCCGCCGGGTGAAAGCCGGCATCAAACCGCTGGCACGCCGCCGCACGCCCAAGGGGTGAACCGGCCCCCCGGTCAACGGGCCGGCACGCTGCTGTGGGTCTTCAGCCACTCGTAGTCGTCCGGACGTGATGGGGCAAACACCCCGCCAGAGCCACCCAGGATGTTCGGCTTGAGGGTGTCGGGCACCACCCACTGATGCTGCTCGACGTGGCCGTCCGCGAAGGAGAGGTTGGCCCCGTTGTCATGGTAGTTCGCGGGAAGGTTCCCCCATTTCAGCTCGGCCCAGCGGTTCATGAAGAAGCCGTCGTTGATCGTGTCCGGGTGTTCATCGAGAAAGACGTAAATCTCGGAGGGTTTCGGAATCTGGGTGATCTGAAAAAACTGGATCATCTGCGGGTTGAATCGGTTGGTCAGCTCCCCGGGATTCCCCACCAGGCTGTTCATCGACATGCTTCGAATGCGGGCCCCGTTGGCGGCCATGGATTTGTCGGAGGGACACTTGAACGGGCTCGTTGAGTCGGAGAGGTAGGTGGCGAGCTCTCCCGAGGTGAGGCTCTGCAGGTTGGTGTTGTCGGGGCTGTAGTTCCAGTCGAGCAGGTTGTTCACCCAGTTCTGACGCCGCTTCACCGTCTCCTGAATCCCGTGGTTGTTCACGAGGGTGCCCGCCCGTTCGTCCGCGTACATCGTCCAGGCCAGGGAGAGCTGGCGGATGTTGTTGGCGCAGGCGGCGGTGTTGGCCTTTCCGCGGGCTTTCCCAAGGGCGGGAAGAAGGATGGCGGAAAGGATGGCGATGACGGCGATGACGACAAGGAGCTCGATGAGCGTGAATGCCGCCGGTCGGGCCGGGGTGCTTTGGGTGCACATGCGGGGGGACTCTGGCATGGATCGGGCACGGAGGCCAGCAGGCGGTTCGAGGATCGGCCCCGACGGCGCCACAGCGGAGGAAGGGCCTGTTTTTCCCTTGTGCCCTGCGGGCCGCTTCCCACACTTGTCCCATGTTCGACATCGTCAGGCCCGTGCGGCCTGCCCGCCTCCCCCGACGGCCCGCCGCGGCCCGGCTCCCGGAGCCCCTGCCTGGCGCGTGAGCACAAGCCCCGCCACCCCGCCATCGGCCAGCCCGTATGCGGTGCTCCGCAACCGGGACCTCCTGCTCTACATGGTCGGGCGGTTCGCCGCCTCGTTCGGCCAGCAGATGCTGAACGTCGCCGTCGGGTGGGAGCTGTACGAACGGACCCACTCGGCCTTCGCGCTCGGGATGGTCGGGTTGACCCAAATGATGCCGATGCTCCTCTTCACCCTCCCGGCGGGCCACCTGGCCGACACCCTCGACCGGAAACGGATCCTGGTCGCCATGACCGCCGTTCAGGGGGTGGCAAGCCTTGGGCTGGCCTGCGTCTCGGCCCTCCAGGCCCCGGTCTTCCTCACCTACGTCGCCCTGTTCATCGCGGGAACGGCACGAACCTTCCTCTGGCCGGCAAGCTCCTCATTTCTTCCCCAGCTTGTCACACGGAGCGACTTTCCCCGCGCGGTGACCTGGAACACGGGCGCCTTCCAGCTCTCGGCGGTGGCGGGCCCCGCCACGGGGGGACTCCTCCTTTCGCTCCTGCACAGCGCCGCCCCCGTCTTCCTGTTGAACGCCGCCGCCGGCCTGGTCTGCCTCACCCTGGTCGGGATGGTCCGGGTGATGAGCCAGGAACGGGTGGGACGCGAACCGATGTCGCTCCGCAGCCTGGCAACCGGGTTCCGGTTCGTGTTCGACTCCAGGATCATTTCAGGGACCCTCACCCTCGACCTCTTCGCCGTCCTGCTCGGGGGAGCCACGGCACTCCTCCCGGTGTACTGCAAGGACATCCTGGGCTCGGGCCCTTCCGGCCTCGGGCTGCTCCAGGCGGCGCTGCCCGTCGGCTCCCTGGCCTGCGCGCTGGTGATGGCGCATCGTCCCCCGATGGAACGGGCGGGACGATCGCTCCTGTGGGCCGTGGGGCTTTTCGGGGTCGCCACCATCGGGTTCGGCCTTTCGAGCTGGTACCCCCTCTCCTGGGCAATGCTGTTCGTGTGCGGCGCGGCGGACAACGTGAGTGTGGTGGTACGCCACACCCTGGTGCAGATGCTCACCCCGGATGAGAAACGGGGACGCGTCTCCGCCGTGAACAGCCTCTTCATCGGAACCTCCAACGAGCTGGGAGGGTTCGAGTCCGGCATGGTGGCCCACCTCTGGGGGCCCGTCATCTCGGCGGTGTCGGGCGGGATCGGAACGCTGGTGGTCGTCGCCTGCGTGGCCATCGCGTGGCCGGAGATCCGCCGATACGGCCGCCTCGATGGTTCCCCGAGGGGGTGAGTCCCGGGGCCCGGGCACGCCGCCCCCGCCCCCAACCCTCCTCCTCCTCCCCCTCAGGTCACCTCCCGGACGGAGGCTCCTGAAGCATCCTCTCCTGCACCCCGCCGCCTGTGACCTCCCCTTCCCACCGGCTGATGGCGAGGGTGGCGATGCCGTTGCCGATCAGGTTCGTGAGGGCCCGGCACTCGCTCATGAACCGATCGATGCCGACAAGCAGGGCCAGGGAGGCGAGCGGGATTTTGGGGACCACGGCCAGGGTGGCTGCCAGGGTGACGAACCCGGCCCCCGTGACCCCGCTAGCCCCCTTGGAGGAGATCATTGCCACGAGGAGCAATGCGAGCTGGTCCCTCCATCCAAGCGGGGTGTTCGTCGCCTGGGCCAGAAACACCGTCGCCATGGTCATGTAGATGTTCGTCCCATCCAGGTTGAAGCTGTAGCCGGTCGGCACCACCAGGCCAACGGTGGCATCGGCACATCCAAGCCTCCGGAGCTTCTGGATGAGTCCGGGAAGGGCGGTCTCCGAGGAGCTCGTTGCCAGCACCAACAGGAGCTCCTCCTTCACGTAGGCGAGAAACCGGAGAATCGAGAACCCGCAGGCCCGGGCGATGGTCCCCAGCACCCCCAGCACGAACAGCAGGGCGGTGATATAGAACCCGGCCATCAGGGCCGCCAGGTGCTGGAGGCTCTGCAGCCCGTAATGTCCCACGGTGTAGGCCATGGCGCCAAAAGCACCAAGAGGGGCGACCCGGACCACCAGCCCGAGGATCCCGAGGAAGATATCCGACAGCCGTTCCACCCCCCCCAGCACCTCCTCCCGGCGGGCAGGGGCGAGGGAGGTCACCGCGAAGGCCGTGAGGCCGGAGACGAGCAGCACCTGGAGGAGGTCCCCCGTGACAAAGGCGTCGAAGAGCGTGTTCGGGATGATGTTGAGCAGGAAGCCCACCAGGTCGAGCCCCTTGGCCCGCGAGGCAAATCCCTGACCCACCTGGGGATCAAGCGTCCCAACGTCGACGTTGAAGCCGGCCCCCGGCCTCAGCAGATTCACAACCCCGAGGCCGATCAGCAGGGCCAGCGTCGACACCGCCTCGAAATACACCAGGGTCTTGATTCCCACCCGCCCCAGGGTGCGAAGGTCGCGCATCGAGGCGACCCCATGCACCACGGTGCAGAAGATGATCGGGGCAATCATCATCCGTACGAGCTTGATGAACCCATCCCCGAGAGGCCGAAGCTGCCCCCCCCATTCGGGCGCCACCGCCCCAACCACGACGCCCAGCGCAACCGCGATCAGGACCTGCACGTAGAGGAGCCGATGCCATCGCTGCCGAGAGGGTTGGGCCGGGTTCACAGCCGCCAGCTTACGGAAACCCGGGAGGGGAGAACAAAACTAATCCGCCCCCCCCAGCAGAGCACGGGTGCCGGGTGGGGTTCGCAGCCGGAGGTAAAGATTCCGGCCGCCGGTTCCGATGGAACCCTGGGGTCCTGACCATTTTCTTTTCGTGGGGGTGATGGATCTCCCCCACTTGCCCGATCCCGCGCACAGGAGATCCACAGGAGACGGAGAGAGAGAGAGTATGCAAACTGGAACCAGGAGATTGAGCCGGGGGAGATTCGTGGCGTTGCTGGCCGGAGGCCTTCTCGCGGCAGGCAGCTCATTCGGAGGAGGGATCGACCCGTCCGTGCAAGCCAGGATCGACGCCAAGGTGAAGGAGATCCAAGGGTGGGCCTCCGACCCCGTGATCGTGAAGGCGGTCGCGGAGCAGAACGCCACCCCGCCCGCTGAATTTGCCTCCATGACGCAGGAGAAGTGGAAAAACCTCACCGTCCTCGACCCGGTGGTGCGAGGGTTCACCAAGAACGGGGTGGGGACGTTTCTCAAGGGGAAGAAGGATGACGTGATCTCGGAGGCCTTCGTCTCGTCCGCCGACGGCACCAAAGTCGGCTTCCTGAGCAAGACCACCAACTGGTGCCACAAGGGAAAGCCGAAGCACGAGGAGCCGCTGCAAGGAAAGTCCTGGCAGGGGCCGGTGGAGGTTGATGAATCAACCGGGCTGCAGCAGGTGCAGGTGGCCCTGCCGATCGTCGAGGGGGGGAAACCCGTGGGATCGCTGGTTGTCGGACTGAGCCTTGCAACGCTCGCAGGCCAGTAGCTACTCCGCCCCCGTGCGGGGGGCGCGGATTTCAGGTGGACTTTGACCCTCGATGCGGGGAAGGTTCGCTAACAGACCTCGCGAGCCTATGAACCGATTCCCCCGCCCCTCGGTTGGCAAATCCCCTCCCAATCGCCGTGACCTCCTCGCCCGGGCCGTCGTCACCGGGTCGCCTCTCCCGGTGGAGGGGGCGCGGACCGGAGAACGCGACGCCCGCGTCGACATCCTCCTCGGGACCACCCCCGAGATGTGACCATGAGACGATCCGAGCGTTGGCGGGATCGTTCGAAACTCGTGTTCCAGGCCGGCAGGCCCCCCCTGCTCCTCCTGACTCTTTGGCTCCTCTCCCTTTGGACGGCCGGCGCCGCGCCACCCGCCACTCCCCGACGGCCCGTTGTTGATACCTACCACGGAGTGGCGGTCGAGGAGGACTATCGCTGGCTGGAGGCGGGGGAAGCCCCCGAGGTGCGCCGGTGGAGCGAGGGGCAGAACGCGGAGGCCCGACGTCACCTGGACGGGCTTCCCTCCCGCCGCCTGATCCGGGAGCAACTCACGCGACTCCTCTCCGAAGGGACCACCAACTATTCCTCCGTGGTCTGGAGGGCCGGGCGCCTCTTCCTGATCAAGTTTGCCCCGCCCGCGCAACAGCCGATCCTGGTGACGCTGGAGAGCGCCACGAACGCCGCCTCCGAGCGGGTGGTCCTCGACCCGGGGCTCATCGACCCGCGGGGAGCCACGACCATTGATTGGTATGTCCCGTCGCCCGATGGGAAGCGGGTGGCGGTGTCGCTCTCGGAAAACGGGACCGAGCTCGGCACCCTGCAGGTCTTCGAGGCGGAGACCGGCAAGCCGCTGCCGGACCGGATCCCCGGGGTCCATGGCCCCACGGCGGGCGGGAGCGCGGTTTGGAGCCGCGACGGAACGGGGATTTTCTACACCCGCTACCCGCGCGAGGGGGAACGCCCCAAGGGGGACCGCCTCTTTTACCAGCAGGTCTGGTTTCACCGCCTCGGAACCCCGCCGGCGAGCGACCTATATGAGATCGGCAAGGAGTTTCCACGCATCGCCGAGGTGGTCCTTGAGAGCAGTCCCGACGGTCAACGGGTGCTGGCCCGGGTGGCGAACGGGGACGGGGGGGAGTTCGCATTTCACCTCCGGGAACCCGACGGCACCTGGCGCGAGGTGGCCGGGTTCTCCGACCGCATCACCCAGGCCGAGTTTGGCCGGGATCCCCTCTACATAGAGTCAGGGAGGGACAACGCCCTCTACTTGCTCTCGCTCCTGGAGGCCCCCAGGGGACGGCTCCTGCGACTCCCCTTCTCGGCCGGTTCTCTCGGGGAGGCCACGGTGATCCTCCCCGAGGGGACGAACGTCCTGGCCACGTTCCGCCCCTCAGCCAGCGGCCTCGCCTTGGTGTACCGGGACGGGGGTCCGTCGCATCTCCGGTTCCTTCCCTTCGGGGAGAAGACCCCCCTCAGCCCGCAGGAGGCCCCGCTCACGGGGATCCAGGAGCTCGTGGTGACGCACGGGGACGAGATCCTGTACCAGGTCGCCTCCTACACCCAGCCGGTGGCTTGGCGGCGCTACGACCCCACCCTCGACCGCGAGCGGGTCGATTCCACCCAGCTCACCTCCCCCAGCTCGGTCGATTTCAGCGATATCGAGGGGGTGCGGGAGAAAGTCCTCTCGAAGGATGGGACCCGGGTGCCGTTGACGATCCTACGCAGGAAGGGAACGCGGCTCGATGGCCGAAACCCGGTGCTCCTGCAGGGCTACGGCGGTTACGGGATCAGTCTCTCTCCCCGGTTCGATGTCACCCGCCGCGTCTGGTTCGATCGAGGCGGCATCCTCGCCATCGCCAACCTTCGAGGCGGCGGGGAGTACGGCGAGCAGTGGCACACCGGGGGAAACCTGCTCCGGAAACAGAATGTCTTCGACGACTTCGCAGCGTGCGCCTCGTTCCTGATCGAGTCGAACTATACCTCCCCAGGCCGGCTCGCCATCGAGGGGGGGTCCAACGGCGGCCTGTTGATGGGGGCCACCCTCACCCAGCACCCCGGGCTTTTCCGAGCCGTGGTGTCCCACGTCGGCCTTTACGACATGCTGCGGGTGGAGCTCGATCCAAACGGGGAGTTCAACATCACCGAGTTCGGAAGCGTCCGGGACCCGGAGCAGTTCAGGGCGCTTCATGCCTACTCCCCCTATCACCAGGTCCGGGACGGAACCCGGTATCCCGCCGTGCTCATGCTGACCGGGGAGATGGACGGGCGGGTCAACCCCGCCCACTCCCGCAAGATGGTCGCCCGCCTGCAGGCGGCCACAGCCAAGGGGGGAGGGCCGATCCTCCTCCGGACAAGCGCCCACTCCGGCCATGGGATCGGCACCCCGTTGAACGAGCGGCAGGAGCAGCAGGCGGACGTCTACGCTTTTCTGTTCGACGCCCTCGGGTTGGAGTACTCCCTCGTCGACCGCGGCCCATGGTCCGGCGGGGTGACCCCCCGGTCCGCCACGGTCAAGGCGCGACTGGCCCGCCCGGACCTTCGCGCCCGGCTGCTCCTCAGCCAGGACCCCGGGCTGAACCGGCCATGGCGGTCGCCGGTGGAGGTCTCCGATGCCGACCGGTTCAATGTGGTGGAGTTTCCGGTCGGGCTGCTCCACCCCGACACCCGATACCACTACGCGCTGGAGATCGATGGGCGGATTGATCCGGGCAGCCGGGGGGAGCTCCGCACATTCCCGCCGCCGGGGCCTGCGTCGTTCAGCGTTGCCTTCGGATCGTGCGCGCGCACCGGCTCGACGAGCGACGTGTTTGACCGGATCCGCGAGGCCGATCCGCTCTTCTTTCTTCACATGGGGGATTTTCACTACCTCGACATCCGGACCAACAGCCGCGCCCGGTTCCGGGCGGCGTACGAATCGGTCCTGGCCTCCCCGCAGCAATCCGACCTCTATCGACGGGTGCCGATCGCGTACATCTGGGATGACCACGACTTCGGCGGCAACGAGAGCGACGGTCGTTCCCCCTCGCACGAGGCGGCGAGGCATACGTACGAGGAGTTTGTCCCCCATTACCCCCTCCCGTTTGAGGGCGAGGGCCCGATCAGCCAGTCGTTCTCCGTCGGGCGGGTCAAATTCATCCTCACCGACCTCCGGTCCCAGCGCAGCTCCGTCACCAACGAGGACGGCGCGGGGAAGTCGATGCTGGGTGCCGCCCAGAAGGCCTGGTTCAAGCGGGAGCTCCTGGAGGCCCGTGACCGGTTTCCCCTCATCTGCTGGGTCAGCTCGGTCCCGTGGATCGGCCGGGACGGGACGAACGTCTATCGACGGGTGGGGACGAACCACTTTGGCTATTTTCATCACACCAACCTCCCGGCTGCACCCCGGCCCAATGAGGATCCGCGTCGAGGGCCGCGTCCCCCCGGACGGCGCCCCAGCTCTGAACAGGACCATTGGAGCGTCTTCGCCACGGAGCGCCGGGAGATCGCCGACTTCATCAAGTCGAACCACATCCAGGGTGTCTGCATCCTGCACGGCGACTCCCACATGCTGGCGGCCGACGACGGCACCTTCAGCGATTACGCCACGGGGGGCGGCGCCCCGATTCCCGTGATGTGCGGGGGGCCCCTGGACCAGGATCCCTCGCTCAAAGGGGGGCCCTACAGCCAGGGAGTCTACCGGGTGAGGAAAGGGGAGAGCGGGTTCGGGCTGCTCCAGATCCTGGACCGCGGCGACCATATCGATGTCCACTACAGCGGGCGGAACAACCGGAACGAGGAGAAGATCACCCTCAGCTTCGTCGTCCCGGCCCCGTCCGCAAAAGGCCCACCACCATGACCGCCCGCCTCATCCACGGCCCCCGGCTCCCCGGCATCGGTTTACTCCTCGCAGCCCTGGTGGCTCTCGGCACCGCAGGGGCCGAGGCCCCCGCCCCGCCCGCCCTGGGGGAGGCTCTCGCCGGATCGTGGCGATGGAGTTTCGCGATGCCCGACGGAAGCGTCGTGCGACCGCGGCTCACCCTCGCGCTGGAGGGGGGGACCTGGGTCGGCAAGACCCGATTCAGCCCCTGGTCCGAGGGACCTATCACCAACACGATCGTCACGGCGAACCAGCTTCGCTTTCAGGTGATCCGCCGGCGCGACGGGCGCGAGGTGACCACGACCTACAGCGGCACCTGGGACGCGACCGCCATCCGGGGCACGATCGAGTCCAACTGGGCCGGGCCGACGGAGAGCTTCAACTGGGAGGCCCGCCGCGCCCACCAGGGGGTCGAGGGCACCTGGAGCTGGACAAACTCCCTGAGCTCCCTCCCCGGCGGGGGCAACCGCGGAGGCGGCCGCGGAGGCGGCACGCGCGTCGAACTCGACCAGGAGGGGGACCGCATCACCGGCAAGACGCTCTCCCGGTTCGGCCGGCCGACCAGGGTTACCCATGGCTCCATCACAAACGGGGAGGTCTACTTCGAGATCGAACGCACCTCCGGCGACTCACACACCGTCACCCGCTACCGCGGGAAGCAGTCGGGCGATGTCATCCTGGGGCGCATGGAACTCGAGTCGGACGAGGACCAGCGCGAAGGCCCCTGGGAGGCGCGACGCACGGATTAAATCGGGCCTTCAGCGGAGCGGCATGTAGGTCTGCTCCGGGCGGGCGACGGGCGCCGGCGTCCAGTCCACGGCCCTGTCCACCGCGAGCCTCATCTGCTGAAACCACCACTGCGCCCTGCCGCGGCGACGCTGATGACGCGATGCGTTGCAAACCCGGGCCCGCTCCTGTTGGAAGTTCAGTTCGATCTGTTCGTTTCTCATAAGGTTTGTGTCGTTGTTGACGCGCACAAACCTGCCAGAGGGGGTTGGACAAAGGTGGTCTTGGGCCTGGGATAGGTGAAAAAAAGATTTCCCCCCTCCCCAGGGGGAGGGAGTGAGGGCACGCCCGTGCCGCTCCCCGACCGCTATGGAAGGTGCTGGCGGAGAAACCGCAGGAAGTTGCCGTGAAGGATCCCCTCGATATCGGTCTCTGAATACCCCCGGGCGCGGAAGAGGCCCGGGAGGCGCGTCAGGTCATGGATTGTCTTCAGGTCGGCCGGGGTCTGCTCGGTGCCGAAGGCCCCGTCGAGATCGGAGCCGATCCCGACATGGCGGGCGTTGCCGGCGATCTGGCAAATGTGGTCAACGTGGTCGACAATGACCTCGAGCTTCAGCCCGCGGCTCTCCGGGGTGTCCTTTCCCCTCACCCAGTCGGGAACCATCATCCAGGCGTCGAACACGGCACCGATCACCGCACCCCGGTCCAGGAGGGCCCGGATCATCTCGTCGCTCAGCTGGCGGTTGTGCGGGACCAGGGCCCGGCAGTTATGGTGGCTCGCCCAGACGGGCCCCTGGAAATGCTTCAGGGCCTCCCAGAAGCTGTCATCGCAGAGGTGGGTCGCATCCAGAATCACCCCGAGCCGCTCCATCTCGGAGAGGAGCTCCCGGCCACGGGGCGTGAGGCCGCCGGTCCAGTCGGTTCCCTGGGCGTAGCGACCGGGGCCGTAGTGGGCCGGCCCGATGGCCCGGAGTCCCTGGGAGTAGGAGCGCTCGACGTACGCCGGGGTCACCATGGAGTCCGCCCCCTCCAGGCTGAGGAGGTAGCCAATGGGGGCCTTCTCCGGGCTGGTGTGCCACGCCGCGAGATGGCGCTCGAGGCCGGCCCGATCCCGGACCTGCGACATCTCCCCGGCGTCCTCCATCGCCCGGTACCAGGCCAGCTGCCCCTGGGTCTGGGCCCACGCCTGCGCCGGGCTGTTCCAGCCCGGCAGGGGATTCTCCGGCTTCACGAAACGGGCGATCTGCGTCGCCACGCAGAGACCGATCCCCGCCCGTCGCATCTCGGGGAGGGAGACCGTCCCACGCCCCCGGTCGGGCTTGTCGGTCAGGCCCGCCTCCCGACGCAGGATTTCCGCCAGCGGGCGGGTCAGGTCGCGATTCCACTCCAGGGCGTTCATGGCCAGGTCGAGGTGGGCGTCGAGAATGAACATAAAGGGGCGTGTTGTGTTGATTGGGTTGGTTGGGAGTGGGTGGGGTTGAGCGGGGTGACTTTTTGGATGCGGGGGAGCGGTCCGTCAGAACCAGATATCCAGGAGCATGGCCCCGCCGAGGGCCACCAGGCTGATGAGGGTTTCAAGCACCGACCAGGTTCTCAGGGTCTGGGGAACATCCAGCTCGAGGTACTCCTTCACGAACCAGAAGCCCCCGTCGTTCAGGTGGCTCAGGAAAAGGGACCCCGCCCCAAGGGCGACCACCAGGAGCTCCGGGTTGGTCCCCGGGACCGCGGAGGCGATCGGGGCGGCGAGCCCCGCTGCGAGGGTGATCGCCACGGTGGCCGAGCCGACGGCCACACGGATCACGGCCGCCATGAGCCAGCCGAGCAGCAGGGGGGAGACATGAGCCTGCGAGACGAGCTGCGCAACCTGCCGGTCGACCCCCGACGCGATGAGCACCTTGCTGAACCCCCCGCCTGCCCCCACGACGAGGAAGATCACCGCGGCGGGTCCGACCGACTCCTCGCAGAAACGGAGCACCTGGGCCCGGGTGAACCCCCGGGCCGTGCCGAACGCCCGGGCGGCAAACAGGACCGCGACCAGCATCGCCACGGCCGGCTTGGCGGCGAAGAGCACCCAGTCCCTCACCCCGTCGGCCGACCCGGGATGCCAGAACACCTGTGCCACCGTCCCCAGGAGCATGATCAGCACGGGAAGCAGGATGGTGACCAGGGTGAGCCCGAATCCAGGCGGCGTGATCCCGGGGCGGGAGGCGGGCGGGGCCGCGAAAGCCATCGGGGAGAGCCCTCCGACGCGGGAGGCGATCCATCGACCGAACACCGGGCCCGCCAGGATCGCGGTGGGAAGCCCGATCACGAGCGACCAGAGGATGGTGCGCCCGGTGTCGGCCCCGAGTTTGTCGATCGCGACCAACGGCCCGGGATGTGGCGGCACGAGCCCATGGGCCACCGAGAGGCCCGCCATGAGCGGAAGGCCGAGGAAGAGCCGCGATTGGCCGGTCTGTCGGCAGAGGTCCCGCAGGATCGGGATCAGGAGGACAACGCCGACGCCGAAGAACACCGGCAACCCGACTACAAGCCCCACGAGCATCAACGCCCAGTGCAGGTGCCGCGTCCCCATCCACCCGATCATCCGGCGGGCGATGACCTCCGCCCCTCCCGATTCCGCCAGCAGCTTGCCGAGCATCGTCCCGAGCCCCACCACCACCGCGATGAATCCGAGGGTGGAGCCCATCCCCTCCTGGAAGGCGGTGACGATCTCCGCGGGCCGGAGCCCTGAGGCGACCCCGACGAAGATCGAAGCGATGATCAGACCGGGGAAGGCGTGCACCTTCCACCGGCTCACCAGCAGCACCAGCCCGATCACCGCGGCGAGGGTGATCCCGAGCAGCGGGAATCCGTGTGACGGGGAGACGGGCATTCGACGAGTCGGGAGGTGGCGAAGGGCTCAGGCGGGGAACGGGAGCCGCTGCGTGGCCCGGGGAGTCATTGCCCGGCCCCCACGGGTTTCATCGTGAGAGGGTCGCGGAGAGGGACATCCACAAGGCGCCCACCGGCGAGCTCGGCGAGCTTCACCGGGTGGTCGGGATGCCCCTTGAGGATCTCGTCGCGGCTTCCCACCACGAGGATCGCGACCTTCGACGGCTCGAGGTACTTCCGCGCCACGCGCTGAACCTCCTCGCGGGTCACGGCCTCGATACGGGGGCGATACTTGCGCCAGTAGTCGGGCTCGCGGGCGAAACGGCCCGTGTATTCCTCATCCGCGAAGGCCTCGGCCACCTGGGCCTTGGTGGCGAACCGGCGGGGGAATGTGTCGATGAACGCCCGCTTGGCGGTGTCGAGCTCCTCGTCGGTCACCGGCTCGGAGCTGATCCGCTTCATCTCCTCCAGGACGATGGAGGCGGCGTAGGCCACGGTTCGCGACTTGGACTGGAACCCGGCGTGGAACGGGAGCGGGTAGTAGGTGCCTCCCCGAAACATGCTGAACGCCGAGTAGGCGAGCCCCTCGTCCGAGCGAACCCGGTTCATGATCCGGGAGGTGAAGCCCCCGCCCCCGAGGATCATGTTCATGATGGCGGCCGGCACGTTGTCGGGGCTGTCGCGCAGAAACCCGGGCAGCAGGATCGCCACGCGCCCCTGGTTGACCTCCTTGTTGACCAGGTACACCCCAGGCTGGGCGAACCGGGTGTTCACGGGGATGGCGGGGGCGGGCTCGCCCGCGTACGGCCAGTCGGCAAACAGCCGCTCCAGCTTCGCCACGAGGGCCGCGCGGTCGAAGTCGCCGCTGGCTGCCACCACGAAGTTCGAGGGATGAAACCACCGTCGGTGGAAGGCCAGAAGGTCCTCGCGCGTGATCGACTCCAGGGAGGCCTGGGTCTCGTGGCGGTTCGACCAGAACTCCTCCCCGTAGGCGAGGAACTCGAGCTCCCGCTCCTCGATCCCGGCGGAGTCATCGTTGCGCTGCTTGATTTCCTGGAGCATCTGCTGCCTGAAGAGGTCGAGCTTCTCCTTCTCAAACCGTGGCGTGGCGAGGACATCCCGGAGGATCGCGAGCCCCTCGTCGAGATCCTTGGAAAGGAGGTTCAGGGTGACCGTCCCCTTGGTCTCCTGGATGCTGGAGGAGAGGGTCGCCGCCAGGAACGCAAGGCGCTCCTCAAGGTCATCGGCCCCCTTGGCCGCGGTGCCGCCGCGCGCCAGGAGGTGCCCCATCGCGGCCGCCAGCCCCTCCTTGCCCGGCGGGGTGAGGTACTCGCCGGTCCGGACATGGATCACGAGGTTGACCAGCGGAAGCTCCCGGTCGGGCACGACGTAGGCCACCGGGCCTGACTTCAGGGCCACACGGAAGTCCGCCGGATTCGGGGGCTCAAACGTCAGCGGAGGGTAGGAGAGCTTCTCAGGCCGGTCGGGGATCGGCGCCGATGCCCCCCAGGCCGGCACGGGACCGGGGGTCAGGGAGAGGAGAATCGTCGCGATCAGCGGGAGCGCGAGCCCTACGAACCGGAGCGGGGCGGGCATGGAATGGGTAGGCATGGGATGAAATGGGTTACGGCTTCTTCTCGAGCTCGGCGATGCGGGCCTCGACCTTCTTCTTATAGAGGTTCAGGAAGACCTTCCGTTTCGGGTCGGCCGAGGCGCCGGCCTGCTCCAGGCCCTGGAGCGATTTGCGAAGTTTCTCGATGCTCCCCTCAGCCTGCACCTGGGCGGCAATCTTGAGCATGATCGGCTTCTGTTCCGGGGTCAGCCCGGAGAGGTCATCCTCCGCGCCCCCCGCGCCGGACCCGGCCTTGCGGGTGTAGACCCCGACCGCCCGCTGCTCCCGCACCAGGTACTGGGCCGCCACCCGCTTGACGTCCGCGGCGGTGACCGCCTGGACCTTCGCCCCGGCGGTGTTGATCTCCCGCCAGTCCCCGAGCCCCTCGCTGTGGATGAGCTGCTGGAGGATCGGGAAGTTCGAGGAGAGGCGCCGGTACTCCCCGGCAGCAAAGTTGTTCTTCACCTTCTGCAGCTCCTCAGGGGGAACCTCGGCCTTCTGCAGCTCGTCGATCGCCTCGTAGATCCCCCGCTCCAGCTCCTCGGGGGTCTTTCCATCCCGGGCCTCCCCCGAGATGTTGAACACCCCCGCCCACTTGCGCGCATACTGCCCCGCGGTGACCTCGGTCGCCACCTGCGACCCCATCACGAGCTTCTTGTAGAGACGGCCGGTGCGGGTGGACAGGATCTGGGCCAGGACGGTGAGGGGATACTGGTCGCGGTGCATGAAGGGAACGGTGTGCCAGTAGATGTCGATCTGCGGATTCGCCTCGGCCTCGGCATACATCCGCTTCTCCGCGGGTTGCGGAAGCAGCACCGGGACGAAGTCCGGGGGATTCTTCGCACCGCGGGGGATCCGCTCGAAGTACCGCGCCGCCATCTCAGCCGCCGCGGCGGGGTTGAAGTCCCCGACCAGGATCAGGGTGATGTTCTGTGGGGCGTAATAGATCCCAAAGAACTCGTCCGCCTGCGCCTTGGAAATCGCGGTGATGTCGGAGGGGAGCCCCACGGTCGGCCACCCGTAGGGGTGCGACTCCCAGAACAGCGCCTCGAAACTCTCCGCAAACTTTCCAAGCGGGGTCGACTCGGTCCGCATCCGCCGCTCCTCAAAAACCACATCCCGCTCGGCGTAAAACTCCCGGAACACCGGATGATAGAGCCGCTCCGACTCCATCCACATCCAGAGCTCGAGCTTGTTGGCGGGAACGGTGATGTAATAGCCCGTCAGGTCGGTGCTCGTGAAGGCGTTCATGTGCGAGCCCCCGCCCGACGTGTACACCCGGTCGAATTCATTCTTCACCAGGATTTTTCTCTGCTCCTCGATCAGCTTCTTGAAGCTCGCCTCAAGCTCCCGATAGCGGGGGGTCTTGTTCTCCGGCTTCATCAGGTCGTCAATCTCCCCCCGACGGAAGGCCGCCCGCATGAGCGCCTCCTCCCCCCGCATCGCATCCCTCACCTTCTCCTGTTCCTGAATGATTTCCAGGTCCCGGGCGTAGTCCTTCGTCCCAAGCGTCGGAGTCCCCTTGAACATCATGTGCTCGAAGAGATGCGCAATCCCCGTGATCCCCGGACGCTCATTCGAGCTGCCCACATGCGCCACCCATCCGCCCGAAATGCTCGGCTCGTCGTGACGCTCCACCAGAAGCAGCTTCATCCCGTTCGCCAGAACCTGCTCCTTCACCGCGACCTGCTGGCCGTGGAGCGGAGTGGAAAAAATCAGGGCCACCAACGAAAGGGTGAAACGGATTCCGATGTGTCGTGCGGACATGAGGGAAAGCACATCAGCAAACAGGCCGAAGCGTCAACTCCACGGAAACCCTTCCTTACATCAGGCAAAAGATTCCACCCTACACCACACTCAATTGTAACGCAAACTCCTCCTTGACGAAACTTTGTCACTCCCTACACACTCGCGCCGCTCGTCTACCACCATGAGCAGAATTGAGTGAACGGCTGGTGTTTCCCTTCGGAGCGGCCAACTCAAACACGGAAGGATTAACTTATGGCTAGTGGCAAAGTTAAATGGTTCGATAACAAGAAGGGTTACGGGTTCATCCTGAACGCGGAAGGCCAGGACGTCTTCGTTCACCACACCAGCATCAAGGGAGCGGGTTTCAAGACCCTCCAGGAGGGTGAGGTTGTGGACTATGAGCTCGTTGACAGCGACAAGGGTCCCAAGGCGTTGAACGTTCAGCGCACTCTCACCGGCGCACCTCAGCCCCGCGCCTGACCTGATGTTCGTTGGAGCCGCCCGGCCAGGATTGCCGGCGGCGGGTTGCCAGGGGCGTTGCGTTCCCCGCAGGGCCCTGGCACAAATTAGTTGCGTCGTTGAGTTGTTCGTAGGGTAAGCTGTCGGCGTGGTGCCCGATAAAACCAAGCCGACGAGCGGGCTTTACGTCCATGTGCCGTTTTGCGCGCGCAAGTGTGACTACTGCGCGTTCTTTTCGGAATCCTCCAGCGGCGAGCTGATGAATCGCTATACCGCCGCCCTCATCCGCGAGATGGAGCTGGTGGCGGAGGGTTTCGTTCCCCGCACGATCTTCTTCGGTGGCGGCACCCCTTCCATTCTCTCGATCCCGCAATGGACGCGCATTCTGGACGCGATGGAGCGACTTGGCTGGTGCTCGCCGCAGGAGTGGACGATCGAGTGCAACCCCGCAACGGTCTCCCTGGAAAAGGCGCGCCTCTGGCGGGAGCGCGGGGTGAACCGCCTCTCCATGGGAGTGCAATCGCTGGACGAGGGGCTGCTCGACCGGTTGGGGCGGGTGCACGATCGCGGGATGGTGTTTCGCTCCTTCGACACCCTGCGGCAGGCCGGGTTTGAGAACCTGAACCTCGACCTGATGTTTGCGATTCCAGGGCAGACGAAGGAGATCTGGCGTTCGACCCTGCGGGAGGCGATCGCGATGGGGAGCGAGCACCTTTCGAGCTACGAGGTGATCTACGAGGAGGACACCGCCCTGTACGAGCAGATGAAAGCCGGCGAGTTCGATGTCGATGAGGACCTGGCCTGCGATTTATACGAATTGTTGCTCGAGGAAACGGCCCGCGCGGGGTTCACCCAATATGAGATTGCGAACTTCGCCCGCCGGAAGCCCGGTCCCGAGGGTGAGTTCCCTGCCAGGGCCTGCGCCCACAACGTGAACTATTGGCGGGCCGGGTCGTTCCACGGGCTCGGTCCCTCGGCCACCGGGTATGTCGGCGGGCTGAGGACTCGGAACTGGGCCAACACCTTGCTCTATTGCGAGCAGCTTGAGAAGGGGCGCCGGGCGATCGAGTATTCCGAGCGCCTCTCCCCGCTGGAACGCGCCGGTGAGGCGGCCGCTTTCGGGCTTCGGGTCGGCCCCGGATGGCCGTTCGGGGAGTTTCAAGAGGTGACCGGTTTTGACCTCCGCGCCGGGTGGGGTGACGACATGGACCGCCTCGCCTCCCGGGGCTGGGGGGTGCGGGAGCCCGACCGGTTCCGACTCACCCCCGCCGGGCTTCGATTTGCCGATGCCGCCGCCGAGATGATGCTGCGCCCGGCTTCCCTCCAACCCGCATGAACCCCCTCGCCCCAGCCGCCCTGGTCACCGGTTCCTCCCGCGGAATAGGCCGGGGCATCGCGGTGGCCCTCGCGGCGGCCGGGCACGACCTCCTCATTCACTATTCCAGCCGGCGGGAGGGGGCCGAGGAAACCGCGGCTGCCTGCGACGCCGCGGCAAGGAAGGCGGGCCGCCCGGTGCAGACCCGCATCTGCCAGGCTGACCTCGCCCTCGCGGCCGATCGCCACCGTCTCGTCGACGCGACCCGGGAGGCCTTCGGACGCCTCGACCTCCTCGTCAACAACGCCGGCGTGGCCCCATCGGTGCGGGCCGACCTGCTCGACGCCTCCGAGGAAAGCTTCGACCGCCTGATGGGGATCAACCTCAAGGGACCGTTCTTCCTGACCCAGGAGGTGGCCCGCTGGATGGTGGAGCAGGCGGCCACCCTGCCCGCTGGGTCCCCCCGCCCAAAGATCATCTCCGTGAGCTCGGTCAGCGCCTATGCCCCATCGGTCAACCGGGCGGAGTATTGTCTATCGAAAGCCGGTATCTCGATGCTCACCGCCCTCTTCGCCGCGCGCCTCGCGGAGCACGGGATCAGCGTGTTTGAGATCCGCCCGGGGATCATCGCCACCGACATGACCACCCCCGTCCGGGAGCGCTACGACCGGCTGCTCAGGGATGGCTTCACCCCGATCAACCGCTGGGGGACCCCCGAGGATGTCGCCCGCGCCGTGGTGGCCATCGCCGGCGGGGCCTTCCCCTTCAGCACCGGCGAGGTGTTCAACGTGGATGGCGGGTTTCATCTGCGACGGCTTTGAGCATGGCACTGCGCATCGATTCCCGCCTGACGGCGGCCGGCCTTAGAAAGCCGGTCGAGAGGATGTTCGAGCTCTCGGCCCCCAGGATCCTGTCGATCGACAAGGCCTGGCCTCCGGGCACCGGGGCGCCCGTCTGCACCCGCTCCGGTCGGTACGCGGCGCGCGGATGGACCGAGTGGACCCAGGGATTTCAGCACGGCTCCGCGCTCCTTCAGTTCGAGGCGACGGGGGACCGGCATTTCCTCGAGCTGGGTCGCCGCCGGACGATCCAGGAAATGGGGGCCCACCTCACCCACGTCGGGGTGCACGATCACGGGTTCAACAACGTCTCCACCTACGGGGCCTTGCGGCGGCAGATGCTCGAGGGGCGGATTCCGTTCTGCGAACCCGAGCTCCGGTTTTTGGAGCTGGCCCTGAAGGTATCGGGAGCCGTCCAGGCCGCCCGCTGGACCACGCTCCCCGGCAGCACAGGGTACATCTACTCCTTCAACGGCCCGCACTCTCTCTTCATCGACACCCTCCGCTCCCTCCGGTCGCTGGCGCTGGCCCACCACCTGGGGCACGTGCTCCTGGGGGAACGGGACCGCAGGATCAACCTCCTGGAGCGCCTGGTCCGTCACGCCGAGGCGACAATCGAGTTCAACATCTACTTCGGGCAGGGGCGCGATGCCTACGACGTTCGGGGTCGCGTGGCCCACGAAAGCCTCTTCAACCTGAATGACGGGAGCTACCGTTGCCCCAGCACCCAGCAGGGGTACTCCCCTTTCTCCACCTGGACCCGGGGGCTCGCCTGGGCGATCCTCGGCTGCTCGGAGCAGCTTGAGTTCCTCGCGTCCATTCGCGAGCGGGAGCACGAGCTCGTCACGCCGGCCCTCCTGGGGCGGATGGAGGAGGCGGCCCGCGCCACCGCGGACCGTTACCTCGAGGAGTGCTGTGCGGACGGGATCCCGATCTGGGATACCGGCGCGCCGGGGACCCGGCGGATGGGGGACTATCGATCCCGGATCTCGGATCCGTTCAACCCCTGGGAGCCGATGGACAGCTCCGCCGCGGCAATCGCAGCCCAGGGGTTCCTCCGGCTCGGATCCCATGTCGGGGGAAAAGCCGGGGCACGGTACCGGCAGGCCGGCCTCACCCTTGCTCGAACGCTTCTTTCCCCTCCCTACCTTTCTGATACGGGGCGTCACCAGGGGTTGCTCCTTCACTCCGTCTATCATCGCCCCAACGGTTGGGACGCGATCCGCCCCGGGCAGAAGGTCCCCAACGGCGAGAGCTCCATGTGGGGGGACTACCACCTTCGGGAGCTCGGGTTGATGCTGCTCCGGGAGGCCCGTGCGGAACGGCCGCTCCGGTTCTTCGAGCCGGCCTCCCCCATTCCGCCGGTTCCCTGAATCACCCTCACCCGCGAACCCGCCCCCCCCTGGATGCTGGTCAAAATCCCAACCCTCCGCACCCCTGAGGCGTTCCGCCAGCACTGCCGGAACCTCGGGATCGAGATTCCATGCGATGATACGATCCTGACCGGGACGGCCTCCCCGCTGACGACCTCCCCTGCCCCTCCGGTGCGACTCAACGGCCGGGTTCCGGCCAACCGGTGGGTGGTTCAGCCGATGGAGGGCTGGGATGGCACGTCGACCGGAGGTGTGACCGAGGAAGTCCGGAGGCGATGGCGGCGATTTGGGGAGACGGGCGCGAAGATCCTCTTTGGCGGGGAGGCGATGGCCGTGAGGCCGGATGGACGGGCCAACCCGAACCAGCTGCTCCTCACGGCCGGGAACGCCGAGGAGATTCGCGGGCTGATCCAGCTGGCGCGGGCCAGCCACCGTGCCGCCCACGGCACCGACGAGGATCTGGTGGTCGGGCTCCAGCTCACCCATTCCGGCCGGTTTTGCCGGCCGAATGATCCGGGTCGCTGGGAGCCTCGGGTTGCCTACCGTCACCCGCTGCTCGACGCCCGCTTCCACGTCACCCGGGAGGATCAGGTTCTCTCGGACGAGGAGGTTAAGGAGCTGATCGGCGACTATGTGCAGGCCGCCTGCGTGGCGCGGGCGGTGGGAGCCGATTTCATCGATCTCAAACACTGCCACGGGTACCTGCTGCACGAATTCCTTGGAGCCCACACGCGGCCCGGGCCCTACGGCGGCTCGTTTGAGAATCGCACCCGCATCCTGCGGGAGATCGTGGAGGGGATCCGACGCTCGGGGAACCCGATCGACATCGCGGTCCGGCTGAGCGCCTTTGACATGATCCCCTTCCGCAAGAGCCCCGCGGGAGAAGCCGGGAGCGGTCTTCCGGACGCCGGGACCCCCGAGCCCTGGGACCCGGCACATCCCTACCACTACGGCTTCGGACTCGATCCAAACTCCCCCACCACGCCCGACCTCAGCGAACCGAAGCGATTTCTCGAACTCTGCGGCACCCTGGGGATCCGACTCGTGAACCTGAGCGCCGGATCCCCCTACTACACCCCTCACCTTCTCCGTCCGGCGGCCTATCCTCCAAGCGATGGGTATCCGCCGCCGGAGGATCCCCTCGTGGGAGTCGCGCGGCAGATGGCCGCTGTCCGGGAACTGAGGGCTTCCACCCGGGGTGATCTGGCGCTGATCGGCAGCGGCTACACCTACCTGCAGGAGTTCCTTCCGCACGTGGCTCAGGCGGCCATTCGGGCTGGCTGGGTCGACTTTGTGGGCCTGGGCCGGATGGTGCTGAGCTATCCAGGCATCCTGGCCGATGCGACGACCAAGGGGGCCATCGCCTCCCGGGGGATCTGCCGCACGTTCAGCGACTGCACGACCGCGCCACGCAACGGGCTTCCAAGCGGCTGCTATCCCCTCGACCCCCACTACGCAGCGAAACCCGAGGCGGCACGCCTCAAGGAGATCAGGTCCCGACGCCCCAAGCCATGACACCCCCGCCCGATCCCTCATCCACCCACTTCAAGGGATGGGCCAAGCCCGGTCCCGTCCCCCCGGGACTCGGCTCCGGGATCACCCTTGAGGCCGGGGAAACGCTCGACGCGATCAGCGGCCATTTTCGACTGTTCCAGCTCAAGGCCGGACATCGGTTTTCCACCGACGACATCCTCGCCGCGTGGTACGGAACCACCTGGTGCCCCACGGCGCGCCGGGTGCTGGATCTCGGGAGCGGCATCGGGACAGTGGGCATGGTGGCCGCCTGGCGGCTTCCCGGCGCCACCTTCGTCACCGTGGAGGCACAGGAGGAGAGCGTGGCGCTGGCCAGGAAGTCGGCCCGCTACAACGGGCTCAGCGACCGGTACGAGATCCGGCAGGGGGACCTTCGGACGCCGGGGATCCTCTCCGCCGGGGAGCAATTCGACCTGGTGCTGGGGAGCCCGCCCTACTTTCCGCCGGGAACCGGCGTCGTGGGGGACCATCCACAAAAAATCGCCTGTCGCTTTGAGATCCGCGGCGATGTCGGCGACTACTGCCGCACGGGTGCAGCACACCTCGCCCCCGGGGGCTTCATGGCGGTGGTATTCCCCGAGGCGCCTGAGCAACGGCTGCGAGTCGAGGAAGGGGCCCGGTCCGCGGACCTCGTTCTGGTGCGACGCCGCCCCGTGGTCTTTCGCGAAGGGGAGGCCCCGCTGATCGGACTCTACGGGCTGATGCGATCCGCCGATCTCCCGGAGTGGTTCCGAGCGCAGACCTGGGTTGAGCCACCCCTGGTGATCCGCACTGCGGCGGGCTCCGTCCATCCGGAGTACTCCGCGGTCAAACTCGCCATCGGGTTTCCCCCCTGACCCCGCCGCAGCGGGCGGCGGGGGAACGGCCTCCTATGCCTATGGCCTGAGGAGCTTGAGAGCCTCCGCCTCCGGCGTCGGCTCGGTCCGGCGGGCCAGCGTGTAGACGTTGGTCTGGGAGTAGCGCTGTCCCACCTTCATCTCCTGGAGCGGCGCCAGCATCTCCAGCTCGACGTAGCTCGCGGGGTTCCGACTGGTGTAAACCTCGGCGCTGCTCTGGTCATCGGGGTAAGGGGCCCCGGGGATCCGGGGGGAGTCGATCCGCAAGGTCTCGCGCGCCCCCACCCAGAGAAGGGTTCCGGCGCGAGTCCCGATCTTGTGGGGCTCCGAGGGATCACGCGCCAGCGAAAGCAGGCCGCCACGGTTCGTCAGGGCAAGCGGGGGGGTGTCGGACTGGAGGACATAACCGGCCCCCCGGTCCTCGGCCGATCCGACCGGGATGAAGACCGCCTCGGGGTGGCTGAGCTGGGTGATGATCCAGATGCCGACCCGGTTGGTTCCTCCCGCCGGAGGAACGTGCGACGGCTCCGTCACCTGCTCATACGTGGTGATGATCGTCATCCGGGGATGATCGGCATCGAGGCGGATCTCCCGCTCGGTCCGGATGCCGAAGTCCGGGTCGACCGGGGAGAGCAGCGTCACACGGCCACGACGAACCTCGGCCTTCACGGGCATCGAATCGAAGGCCGGCGGCGGAGGCCAGGCCCGCGGTGTCCGGAGCGGCCATTTCGACTGCGGCGAAGGCCATGTCTTGTCCCCGCCAAAATTCCCCCACTCGGGGGAGGCCGCGTCCGGGGACTTTCCCCAAAGCGCCTCATTTTCCCAGAACGGTCCCTCCTCCCCCTTGAACCGAAACTGCATCACCCGGCCGATGGCCGGGACGATGATCACCTCAACCCGGGAGCTCTCCATCACAATGGACTCGGCCCACCCCCGGTAATCGATCGTGCGGGTGGAGATGGGGGGCGCGGGATCGGCGCTCATCGCCCCGAACTCACGGAACAGGATCACGAGGGGAACCACCATCAGGAGCCCAAAGATGAACAGGACCAGCTGGCGCTGGAGGGAACGCTGGCGGGGTCTGCCGGGTTCGCTGCTCATTGGGATCACTATTACCCGCGCCCGCCCCCGATTGCAAAGGCTAGAATCCTTGCACCCAGGGCGGGTTCCGGCTATCAGCCAGGGGATCCGCACGAAGCACGCTCCAGCACCCCGCACATGGCCGCCATTTCTTTCCTCACAGTTCAGGAGATCCAGATCCATCACCTCCCGATCCGGGCCCGTGTCCCGTTGAAATTTGGGTCGGAGACCCTGACCGGGGTCACCTGTGCGCGGGCGCGGGTGGTGGCCTCGGCCCGGGACGGCGGGCGGCGAATCGAGGGATGGGGGGAGACTCCGCTCAGCGTCCAGTGGGTCTGGCCAAGCCCCTCACCGTACGCGGAGCGGGAGCAGGCGTTGATGGACTTCACTGCGAAGATTGCGGCCGCGTGGACCGGGTTGCCGACCGAAGGACACCCGCTTGAGTTCGGACATCGGTTCCTTGAGGAGGTGCTTCCCGGGATGCTCCGCTCGTTCAACACGGCGGACCGGGCCGGGCGCGAGCCGATGCCGTTGCTGGCCGCCCTGCTCTGCGCCTCCGTGCTCGACCAGGCGCTGCACGACGCGTACGGGCAGGCCGTGGGACGCCCGATCTACGAGACCTACAAACCCCCGTTCCTGACCCAGGACCTGGCCCACTTTCTGACTCCCGCACCCGGGTCCGCCGTCCGGTTCGAGGGAAGGTTCCCGCAGGATTTCCTGGCCGCCAAGCCCTCCCGGCGGCTCAAGGCATGGCATCTCGTCGGGGGGGTGGATGCCCTCGAGAGCTGCGACCTGACGGGCTCCGAGCCGGCCGATGGCCACCCGGTGCTCCTCGCCGACTGGATCCGCCGCGACGGCCTGACCTGCCTCAAGGTGAAGCTGCGCGGGAACGATGCCGCCTGGGATTACGACCGCCTCTGCCGGGTTGGAAGGATCGCTGTCGCGAACGGGGTCGAATGGCTCACGGCCGATTTCAACTGCACCGTGCGCGACCCGGAGTACGTGAACACCATCCTCGACCGA
>DMJJ01000546.1 GCA_003452185.1 Verrucomicrobiales bacterium
AGGGGGAATCGGCCGTTGTCGCGGCTCTGGGCGTGGGCCTCGGAGAGATACCCGTTGTCGGTCGCCTTGACGGCGCGACCTTCATACTCCTCGACATCGTTCCGAGACCGGATCCAGGGCGCGCGCAGCGGCGGGAGCCCCTGGGTGACATCCCCCCGGAAGGCGGCATCCCCCCACGGCCCGCTGGTGTCGTACACCCGAACCGGGGCGTTCTGCTCGGTGGCGCCGCTGGGAAGCCGCGTGGGGGAGAGCCGGATCTCGCGCATCGGCACCCGAAGCTCCGGGTGGATCGAACCGGGGAGGTACACCTTGGTGGAGTTGGGCAGCGGGTCGCTGCTCTTCGGTTCGAGGTCGTCTTTGCGGGCGATCATGGCTCGGTGCTCTGGTTGCGGTTCTCTGCTTCCCCCGTGGGCCCCCGGGCAGCCGGGCTGCGGACAGAGGGCGGGGCGGGGAGAGCTCGTTGGCACGGCGAAGGGGGGAAAGCCTCGCGGCTTGGCGCCCTCGGACCGGGACGCCCCTCCCTTCGCCAGCATTACCTGGATCAGGTTCAACGGGTCTTCCGTCGGATCCCTCACGGACCCCGGAACTCTCAGCCTTGCCCCTTCAGCCGCGGATGCGGCCGGGAGGGTTTGGCTCCCCTACGGATCAGGGAGCAGAATGGTCGCCGGGAGGGGGGGTGTCAAGGCATCGGGAGGCGGGGTCACGAGGCTTGAGGCCCGGTGGAGGGGTGGTCATGGGACTCGGGGGAGGAGGGGCTTGATGCCCCACCGCATCGCGCCCGCGGGGAGGCTTTCCCTCCTCGGCCGAATCGATGTAGGGTTGATTCCATGTCGAGCGACGTGAACGAGCATGGCCAGGCGGTCGGATCCTCCCTCCCAGGCTGGGTGTCGCCTCCGGTGCCCCCTCACACTCCGATGGAGGGTCGGCTTTGCCGGTTGGTTCCGCTGGATGCAGCCCTTCACGGACCCGCGCTCTACGCCGCCAACCAACCGGATGATGGGAGCATGTGGACCTATCTCCCGTATGGGCCCTTCCCCGACCTGGGGAGCTACCTCGGGTGGTTGACTCCATGGGGACGCCAGACGGACCCCCTGTCGTGGGCCATTCTCGACGCGGCCTCGGGGGAACCGGTCGGGCTGGCCGGCTACCTGCGGATCGATCCCGCGAACGGGGTGATCGAGGTGGGACATCTCCATTTTTCTCCGCGGCTTCGGCGTCGTGCGGCGGCCACCGAGGCAATGTTTCTGATGATGGGGCGTGCGTTCGAACTGGGGTATCGCCGGTACGAGTGGAAGTGTGACAGCCTGAACGCCCCGTCGCGTCGTGCGGCGGAGCGGCTTGGGTTCCAGTTCGAGGGGCTGTTCCGGCAGGCGATCGTGTACAAGGGGCGGACCCGGGACACAGCCTGGTACTCGGTGATCGATTCCGAGTGGGCCGCGCTTCGCTCCCGGTTTACCCAATGGCTTGATCCTGGAAACTTCGACCTCTCTGGGGGCCAGAGACGCCGACTCGAGGAGTGCTGAAAGGGGGCCGCTAAGGTCCGCATCGGCCGCGACAGGGGTAAAGAAGCCCCGTTTTTGTTCGGAGAGACCCTTCCGGTGGTTTCGGGTCGCCTGCCTCTCTTCCCGGTGCTGCTCCGTGCCTCCCGGCTTTGGGCTGTTGGCACCCCCGTGGCGGGCTCCCGGATGGCGTGGGTCTCGGTGTTCCGACCTCAAGCCGTGCGCCCACATCGCAGCACAAAACCCGAGAGCCTGTCCGGGAAGTCTTCCGAACCCGGGTCGAACCCTCCTTCTTCAAGATTAGTTTTGCATGGTGCCGACGGAAGCTGGTAAACGACCCTCGCTCAACCGTACCCGCTGAATGCCCAGTCCAGTATGCTGGTGAGCGATGCGTCGGCCGCATAAACTTCCCAGGATCCCCGGGAGCTCGAGTTCATGAATCGCCTCTGCGACGGCTTTTGCCAGAGTGTTGTTGCGTCAGCTTCTGTTGGTGCGTGGTTGGCGGTGGCGGCTGGCGCCGTCACCGAAGCTGCTGCCGCGGACCCGGCGCCTGAAGCAGCGGGGATTCCCATTCGCCGTGTACTTTTCGTCGGCAACAGCCTGACCTATTGGAATGATGGGATCTATTTCCACATGGAAAAGCTGGTGGCTTCCGGAGCTGCGGTGATTCGCGTGGAAACCGGAAAGAGCGTCAAGGGAGGCGCCACCCTCAAGTCGCATTGGGATCGCTCGGAGCCGCGTGCCATGATCGCCGCCGGCGGCTGGAGCGACGTCGTGCTTCAGGAGGATCTGCCGGAGATCAACGTGTCATACTTTCGTGAGAATGCGCGCAGGTTTGTGGAGTCGGTCCGGGCGGTCAAGTCCCGCCCGGTTCTGCTCATGACCTGGGCCTACGAGCGTCTGGATTGGATCAACAACGAACAGATTGCCGAGGCGCACCGGAAGGTGGCCAGCGAACTGGGGGTGCTGGTCGCCCCGGTGGCGGTGGCCTGGCAGCGTGTGGCTCTCGATCGCCCCATGCTGGACCTGTTCGGGCCGGATCGGGAGCATCCGAGCGTGGCCGGGACCTATCTGGCAACGTGCGTCCTGTATGCCACTTTGACGCAGACCAGTCCGGAGCCCCTTGGTTACGCGCCTGCAGGAATAACGCCCGGCGATGCCCTGTACCTGCGGCGGATGGCCTGGGAGGCGGTTCGGGAATGGAAGCCATGAGGGTGCCTCCGAGGCTGCCGTTGCGAGTACCCGGAGCCGATCTCAAACATCGTGAATCGTAGAGAGTTTTGCCGCACTGTATGCGTGTTGCCGGGCGCCACCGCGCCGCTGGCACTTCTGGCTGCCAACGAGCCCTCTAAGCCGAGCCCCACCCCGGGGTCGGGCTCCGAGGGGGAAATCCGCTTCGTACTCCAGGATCCCCTGGAACATCCCTTCTTCTCCTGGCCCAGGACCCTGATCCGTTACCAGATGACACTGGATCCCTCCGTGGACCGGCGGCGCTGGGTGCTTCGCCGTCCGGAGACCGGCGAAATCGTCCCGATTCAGTGGTCGGAGGGTTCTCCGGCTGCTGACGGAACTCCGAGGGGGTACCTCCATTTCTTCTCCGATCTGCCTTCAGGCGGGCGTCGCGAGTTTGTGCTCGCGGCCGCGCGTGGCCCCACCCCGTCAACACCTTCCCCGCGGGTTCGTGAGCGGCGGGAGGGAAACTCGATTGTGCTCGATGCCGGACCGGTTCAGGTGCGGATACCCGCGAGCCGGAACGGGGTGGTGGGCGCGGCGCCCGGGCCGATCCTCCAGATCGCCCGCGGCGGTCGCTGGTTTGGGGGCTCAACGCTCGCCTTCCGGGAGGATCACGTAAGTCGACTGACGGCGCGGCGCGTCGCCGAGGGGCCGCTTTTCATTGCTTACGAGCTCACCTACGAGACGACCCGGGGTTCCCGGTACATCGCCCGCATCCAGTGTGAGGCGGGGGTCGAGTTCATCCGTTTCGAGGAGAACATGGAGGGCGTGAGGCCCGGGGCGCACGGCGAGTTCAGATCGGTCTGGTCCGATCTGGGCCTGACTCATCGGCAGGCCCCGAATCATCCGTTTCCCCTGCCCGATGCCGTGGCCGGTTATGAGGACTATCCTTGGGAGCGGATCGACGGGGTGTTTGCCCTGAAACCCCAGCCCCTGCCCGAGGGGCGGCTTCCCTTCAGCCTAGGCGTTTATGAGCGGGCTCCGGGGAACTTCCGCACCGCCACCTTCGCGAATTTCTGGAACGAGCGGTCTTCGGACGCTCTGGGTCTCTTCATTCATGACGTCGGGGCGTGGTGTGACCATGAGTATGCGTACGAGGTTGAATCGCCATCGCTTCAGGTCAGCTTCCATGCCGTGGACGGGGGCTTCCATTGGAGGTGGCCTGTGGTGCGGGGCCGACGTGCGGTGTGTCTCGCCTTCTACGACCACGCGAAGGACAAGGAGGCGATGCGGCAACTGGAACAGGCCCACCGGGGGGTCGTGCACGATGGCCGTCTCCACTCCGTGCCGCTCACCTGCACCTCGCATGTCCTGTTCCTGCAGAATCGGCATGGAACTCTGGATTTGAACCGGGTCAAGGACTGGGTGCTGGAGTACCCGGAGGGTGGGGCGCATCCCGCCCCAGGGCCCTCGCGCGGGGGGGACGTCGATCCCGAGGAGCTGGAGCGGCGGGTGATGACCTCGCCCTTCACCTGCACACTCCCGGTGACCGGCACCCGGCAGATGGCGGGTCATGGCCCGATCCCCGGACGGAGCATTGTCAACTTCAGCCCCGTGCCAAGCAGGCAGGTGGCCGGGTGGGTGGATGACTTCAATCAGTCCCGCGACAGGATGACGGTCCGGCAGCGGCGCCGGCTCACGGCCATGCTGCTTCTGCTGGGTCATGTGCTGGGTGGAGATGAGTTCATGCCGGTCGTCCACATGCTCTCCGGACACCCCAACTTTCTGGCTGACGTCAAGGCAGTCCCTGCAGCCATGGCTTTTCTCTTTCCCGAGCACCCCATGGCATCGGTCTGGGCTGGGATGTGGGAAAAGTGTGTTGAGCTGAACACACGCTACAACACCCGCCCGGCCGTCCGAGCATGGTCCGCCCGCGGGGGACGATGGACCGAGAATCTTGGCACCTATGTCTGGGCCTTTCTTGGTCCATCCCTGCGCACCAGCCATCTATTGCGTCGGTATGACGGCCGGGAACGATTCTTGTCCCCGCAGCTCGCTGATTTGGCCGACTGGCTTGTGAACGCACTTTCTGCCCCGTTCAGCGGTGAGTCGGAAGCCGGTTTCAAGAACCTGAACGCGACAGACCATGGCCGCGAGTGGGGAGTGGTGCCGCCCCGGGGAGGGCCGCGTCGCGTCCATCCACCCCAGGGAGCGCACTCGGAGCAGCGCTTTGCCCCAAGGATGCTCTGGGCACTCGGCAGCAGACTTCAGTGCTACGCGCCGCTTGCCGCTGAACATGCGATGTGGGCTGCCCGCCCTACCGATCCGGATGCCGAGGAGGCCCCTGGGAGCAAGGGGCCGGCGGACCCCATGTATCAGGTCGCCGACAACCGTGGGACCAACCCTCGCCTGCGGAGTTGCAAGTTCACAGGCTACGGGATCGTTCTCCGTGCCGGGGTTGGTGAAATCGATGAACTCTCCATCCATCTGCAGCAGCTGGACGAGGGGCCCAACTACCGATGGGGCCGGGCTGGCGAAGGTGGCTCCGGGATCCTGTACTTCTACGCCGGGGGCAAGTCCTACAGCCACACCGGGCCTGAGGATGTCGGCGATCGTGATGATCAGGACACGGATTTCTGCACGACCTTTGGCGTCTTCAAAAACGGGCAGTTTCGAACCATTGGAATGAATGTGTTGTCCCGTCCCCTCTACGACTTCGGCCCGGCGCAGTATGCCGAAATTGTGCCGCGGGATGGGCCATCATCTGTCGCCACGCCAGAGCTGGTGAGCCGGAGCGTTCTGCTTGCGGGGCGTGAGTATTTTGTACTCTACGACGCGGTCGCCCACCAGGCACTCACGCACCGGCTCACCTGGTTTGTGCGGAAGGGGGGGGAATTCCCTGAGATTCAACTGTTGCGCGGCGCACAAGGGCATCGGGAAACCCAACGAACCGATGTGACCACCGCTTCCACCGTCGGTGTCTGGTTTGACGGCTTGGGGGATTCCCTGGCTGTCGTCAGCCATCGCAAGGATGTCCGGGCCGAACCCACGGCATTTGGGTGTCGTGTAACCCTTCCGGGCTTCACAGACCTGGTCTTTCGGAACCCGGAGCCTGTCCGGTTCACCGAGGGGGGGCTTGTGTTTGAGGGCACGGCGGGGTTCTTTCGGATTGCGGCTCACAAGACAGAGTTTTCGATGTTCCATGGCCGGCGGATCGGCGGGCTGGGCTTCGAGTTCGTTGCCGAAGATCCCGATTTCGGCCTGGCTGGGATTCTTCAACACGAGGGGCCGGTTGCCGGGGAGTACCTGGCGCCCAAGCCGCTGGTTCTGCGGGTCATCCTTCCGTCGGAATCCTCGGCGAGAGACTTTTACGTGGATGGCGACCGGGTCCCGGGAAAGCCCGGAGGGGGAGCCATGCTGTATGCCATCCCGGCAGGACGGCATCGCTGGGAGCTGACCCACGATCTGCCAGTCCCCATTGCTCCACGGATCGTGCGGACAGAAACCCTCGCCGGTGGCGCCCGGGTGATCGCAGGGCCTGTTGCTGCTGCGACCCGGTATCTGCTGGAGGCCAGCACGGACGGTGGGGCCCATTGGGTCGAGTGCGATGAGCGGCCCACTCCCGAGCTGTTTGTCTCGCGCCTCACTCCAGGCGAGAAAATCCACG
Source organism: Verrucomicrobiales bacterium (assembly GCA_003452185.1). GTDB lineage: Bacteria > Verrucomicrobiota > Verrucomicrobiia > Limisphaerales > UBA11320 > UBA11320. The sequence goes on from DMJJ01000546.1 coordinate 6,340, forward strand.
TTCGAGTCGTGGCCAAGAATGAGCTGCATGCTTCCCCGCCTGGAGATGACTATCCGGTCTACGGCTCCAACCAGGCGCCGCCCCCCCCCGACGGATTGCGAGTCGACCTGTCCGGGGGAGCTGCTGCCGTGACCTGGGGCGAGGTCCTGGGTGTGTCCGCATACCGACTCTACGCGCGCCTCAAGTCTGAGGAACGCTACCGGCTGGTTTATGCGGGTCTTGAGCGCGTATTCATTGACTCCCGGGCGTTCATCCGCGCTTGTGATCCCACGCCGGCTGGGGCCGTGAGCCTTCCGCCGTCGCGCATGATCGAGTACCGCGTTGCAGCGGTGAATGGAATCGGGGAGGGGGCCTTGTCCCCGCCGGCGGACACGAATCCTGCCTCATGGCGGAACTGGGATCCGAAGCGACGTGAACCCTTCAGACGGGTGACCAGTGTTCCCTCCGATGCAGTCACTTCCGACGGAGAGGGGTCGCGTTACTACCCAGACTGACTGTTTGGTATCGGCGGGCCCACCCATGGGGGGATTCCGCGGGGGGCACGAGATCTTCCTTGCCCGGCCCGTCTTGCCCAGCCCAGTCAGGGCCCGGGTTGGGCGACACGGTAGTATTTGTAGGGAGCCTCCGCGTTTCCAAGGGTGAGAGTCAGCGGGACCGGCGTGTTGGTGAGAGCGCCCTCGGGACGCCAGGCCACCAGATCGACCGAGGACTCCACTTCCCAGAAGGAGCCTGGGTCGGCATCCAGCTCGGATCGGAACTGCCGGTCCCCCTCGATGCGCGCACCCCGAAGCGACGGTCGCCGGGCGATGATCCCAACCAGATCCTCCGCAAACTCAGGCACCGGAATCTGAAGGCGTCCCTGGCGCGTCGTTGCCTCGGTCTCGACAATCGGAACCCCGTTCGTCGGCTGGAACCACCGGATGCCATAGACCCCGGCAGGCCAGTTCGTCGCGGTCACGAATCGCCCCGTCACAACGGGAGGCGCGGGGTTGGTGGCGTTGGCCGGCCAGTTGATCGACGGGGAGGCAACATAGAGCAGCGATTCGCTCCGCCCCTGGAGCCCCACGGCCACCAGGGCCGGCTGCCATCCACCCGGGTAGAGGGAAGGCCGAACTTTCTCGAGCCGGACCCAATCGAGAAAGAACCAGTCGGCACCCGTGTTGCGGATCTCCACCAAGTGCTTCCCTGCAGAGAGAGACGCCGGGATGTCGATGTTGTACTCGTTGGCGAAGGGATCGTATTTTCCATCCTTGTCGGGAAGGTTCGTGCTCAGCACCGAGACCCCATCGACGTAGAGGGCAAGCCGGGCCCCGGTGGAAACCGAGTTCACATGGGCCGTGATCCGGGCCCCGGCTTCAAGCCAGGCGCTCAGCTTGAACGGGGTGCGAAGGTCGGGATGGGCGGTTCCATGCACAAACCCGTCGAGTGAGGAGGCGGCCGAGGCCGCGCTGTCGGCATCGACCACTGCCAGTTGTCCGGAGGGCATGGCACCCCAGGCCTGCGATGGGACGAGGGTGGCGGTGAAGCTCCCCGCCGTGGGCTGCGGATCCCCCACCGTCGTGGGGCGCTGGGGGACTCCCTCCACCTCCATGGGCGTCCAGGATCCCTCCCCCCAGTGCGTCCTGGAGAGGATGGATCGCAGCGATTGGTGGAGCACATAGACGTTGTCGGCCTGCAGATCCTCCCACCACCACGACATCGCGGTGCCGGGCGTCCCGCCGATCGCCGCACCCCAGAGGGCCTGGCGGAACCCCCTCAGGTAAGGGTCTTCCTGGGCGCGCAGCCATCCCCGGAAATCCATGCCGAACTCCCCCACCAGCATCGGCTTCCCGTACGCCTTGCGCATCCGTGTGGCAATCGAGGCCAGGCCCGTCGCCGGGGTCACGGTGCCGTAGGAGTGAAACTGGCTGAAGTCGAGCGACGGAAGGGACCAGATGTCCGACCGGTCGCTGCTGCCTGTGAGGCTGGTGGTGACGAGGTGATGGAAGGGATCGTTCGTCTTGAGCCACGATCCAAGAACCCCGTGCCAGGCGGCGACATGGGCTGCATTGAGCGCGCCGTTGGCGGGATTGTAGACGTTGTCGATCTCATTGAAGAACTCCCAGGCCAGGAGATTGGGGCTGCTCGAATACCGGGCGATGAGATACCTCAGCCGCTTCTTGTACAGCGATTGGGCCGCGGCGCTCGTGAAGAAGTCATCAGGGGCGGTGCATGGGCCTGAGTTCGCCAGATTGTAGGGATTGAGTTTCCAGTTGTCGTTTCCCCCGAAGGTTGCGTCGGGTTGGGTGGCGAACATTCCGTGATACTCAAGGCAGAGCATGAGGTGGATTCCCTTCGACTCCGCGAGTTGAAGGACCCTGTCGAGCTGCCACGCCCGGTCGAGCCGGAAGCGGGTGAGCGTGGCCGGCTCGGACTCGATCCCGAACGCCCATGGAGCCATCCAGATCCGGGCGAAGTTTCCACCTTCGGCCGCAAGCCGCGTGAACCAGGCATCGTAGTCGAAGGTGCCGGGGTTGTGATGCCAGCAGATGTTCGCCCCGATCAGCGGGAGGGGGCGGCCGTCGCCCGTCTGGAAGTAGCTCCGATCCGCATTGAGGCCGGTCGACCCGGAGTGGGCCGCCGGGCCGGGGGGCGCGACCTCAAGCCCGAGCTGGACGGGTGTTCCGGACTCCACCCCATTTGTGATGACGTGGAGGGTAAGCTGATGATGCCCTGCCTCGGAAGGCCAGAACCGGAGGCGCCATCCGGGGCTCCCCGAAGGGGTCAGGGCCTCGGACCCGTTGACGAGCGCCCGAGTGTAGGGTTGGTGCCAGAAGCCGGGGAGCGTGACGGTGCCGCCGGAGGGGGAGAGCAGGGTGCCGTCGACGCGGATCTGATCCGGGTCGAAGGGATTCGTAGTGGCCGGCGCCCCTGAAACCGCGAGCTCCAGCCGTGCCCCTGCCTGGGCGCTTCCTTGAAGTGTGACGGTAGGGGCCCCTGACAGCGCGAGGGGCACACTCATGAGGGTGAGCTCCAGCGCCAACGCCAGGGTCTGCAAACGCAAGGCCATTGGATTAGGTTACCCCGTGGCGGATGGGAGTCAAAATGGGAAACCGTGGATCCCCGCGATGGATCGGGCTGTCGTTCACCATGGATGGGACCCGGATGGGCGCGGATGGGTGGGCGTGACGGGAACGCTGCGGTGGTTCGCCGCTTTCGATTCGGTGGGGCTATCGCACCTCGAGGTGTTCGAGGACGAGGGCCCCCATCGCGACGGTGACCTTCCCGCCCGCCTTGATCTGAGCTTTTGGGTTGGGGAGCGGGAGGGCAAGGATCGAGCCGACGGTGTTGGGGTCGCCCTCCAGCAGGAAAGGTCCGGCGACCGCCGGGTTCGCGACGAGGAAACGGGCGCCGGTTGACTCATCCAGCAGGCTGCCGACCCGGGTTCGCTGTTTCAGGATGTTTCCCGACCGTTGGACATCCTGCACCTTGTAGCGAAGCTCCAGGGCCGTTCCTCCCTCGGCCAGGAAGACCCCCTGGACCTCGATCCCAAAGCGCTGCTGCATCTCGGCCACCGACTGCGGAGCAGCCGGCATCGAGGGGGGCGCCGGGGCGGTGACGGCTGTGGGGCTGGGAAGGGCCTGCTCCGGAACGGGCGCCATTTCGGTGGCAGCGGGACTGGAGGGTTCGGCCGGGCTCCCGCCCGGTGGGGAATGGAGCCGGGGAATCACCACGAGAAGGATCGCCAGAAGCGCTGCCAGGCAGGTCGCCACGACGGACCAGCGCACCCCGCCAGGGGGGACCGCCGGATGGACCAGGGACGTATGGGGCGTGCTCATTGGAATTCCCTTTCCTTCGATTGGTTTCTGTTTGGCGTTGGTTCCCTCCGCCACGGTGCGAGGCATCAGGGCTGCGCCTCCTCGCCGCAGCGCAACATGGCCGCCCCAAAATAGGGGTTGCGGAGGGGGCCCGAACATTGAACCCAAAGGCCCGGGCTTGGGGCCATCGGGCAGTGGTAGGCTTTGATTCCGGCGAGGGCGCCGCCCAGGGGGTGTGCCGACTGCGCGAGACGGGCAGCCGCGGAACCCAGCGGGAGAAAGGCCCTCCGGGCCTCCTTGAGGTCCTTGGCCGGGGGGAGGTCCTTCGTCCCGAGTATCGTGGCGACGAGGGAATGGAGTGGATCCCCGGGGGTGATCTCCGCCCCGAGCGCTTTCGTGGCGCGGGGAAGCTCCGCGGCGCGGCGGTTGTAGTCCTCGAGGTTGTCGGCGGCGAGCGCATCACCAAGGCTGCCGGCCGTGGTGAGGAAGGCGAGCAGTGCGGGGTGGCCGCTGCTTCCACCCTGCAGCGACTGCTTGAGGACGGGGGCCGAGGTTGTCGGCACGGCTTCGTCGGTCCCGGAGGACTCGATCCGCGCCTGCGCGGCGGCCCGCATCTCCTGGCCGGCCGTCATCATCGCTTGTCCCTTGGTCATGCGGGCCTCGATCATCCGGGCGATGCTCGCGCTCCGCCCCGCTGCCGCGGGGGAGCGGGTTGCGGGTGGCAGGGGTTGCCCATCCTCCCCGAGCTGGGCCTCAGGCGGGATCGGCTTGGCCATCCAGGCGGGGGCGGCTGGGGCGGGGCGGCCCTCCGCTCCCCCCTCGGGTGGAAGGGGGGTGCGCACCCGCATCGGCGGACGGGCTGCGAGTGCCGGGGACTTCGGGGAGTCGGGGTCGGTGGGCCGAAGGCTCTCCACGGGAGGGGTGACCCTGGCCAGCACGGTGCGGGGCAGCTCCTCCCTGCCCGGGTCCCGCGATTCGGCGGCGGAGGTCAGGGTGCCTTCCTCCTGGGAGTCGGAAGGCTGGTTGAACTGGGCTTGCGCATCGATCAGGAGGTTGCCGGCGGTCACGACCCGGTCATTTTCCTTGAGTCCGTCGAGAACCTCCCAGAGGTCGTCCCCCTGGTGTCCGAGCCTCAGCCGGCGGCGCTCATAGGCACCGTCGCCCCGCTGGAGATAGGCGTAGGCGGTTCCTCCGGGAAAGAGGACCGCGTTGCGCGGGATGGCCAGCACCTGCGGGATCTCGACCGCGATGCGTCCCTCGGCGTACATCCCGAGGTGGAGCAGGCGGCGGGGTTTGCCCTCCCCTTCCACGATCGGATTGGGGAGCTCGGCGCGGACCTTGGCCGTGCGGGTGGTGTCGTTCACCGTGGGCTCGACGAGGGAAATCCGGGCCTGCAGGGGACTGCCGGAGAGAGCCGGGACCGAAACCTTCAGCCGCTGGCCCGGCTCGAGCCATCCGAGCTGCCCTTCATAGACGTCGAATCGGAACCAGAGCAGGGAGGGATCGACGATCGTAAGGAGCTTCTCCCCCTCCACCACGTATTGGCCGGCGAAGACATTCCGCTCGACCACCGTCCCGGATTGGGGCGCGGCGAGGTCGATGGTGTAGAGGTTTCCGAGGTTCGGATCCCGAGGGGCCCGGGGGGCGGCGGTGGCCATGTCGTTCGTGCCGTCGTGGGCCATGGGGCCGGAGCCGGGAGTGGGGCGCTGGGCGTACTGGCGTTTCACCGCGAGCTCCGGACTGTAGAAGCGGAGCATCCGTTGCCCCTCCTTGACCTCGGCCCCGACGCTCCCGACGTCGAGAGAGACCACGCGACCGGGAGCGGGGGCGGAGAAGATCGCCTTGCGGCTGTCGTCGGCTTCCAGGGTTCCAGCGACGCGGAGGGTGCGGACGAGGGTGCGGCGCTGCACCGGCTCGGTCTGGACGTTCAGAACGGTGATGTTGTTGGAGCTCAGCGAGACGATCCCGCGCGGGGAGCCGAATCCTTTTTCCCCCTCGAGAATCGGGGTCAGGGCCATGTCGCAGATCGTGCAGCGACCGGGGCGCTCGGACTTGATCCACGGGTGCATGGAGTCCTGGTAGCAGACCACCTTGCGTGCCGCGGTGGCCGGGCGTCCCTCGCCCGCCGCCGGGGGCTTCAGGAAGGCCACGGCACTGGCGCAGACCAGCAGCGCCGCCGTCACTATGATCAGATGGATTCGGTACGTCTTCATGTCCGTTCCTGTCGTTTCCTGCCCGTCGCTTCCCATGGTCGCAGGCTTCCGCCTCAGCGGATGCCGACGAGTTCCAGTTCGTAGATCAGCACCGCGCTGGCACCGGGGTCCCGCGGCGGGGGTCGCGACCCAACGGCCAGGGCCGGAGGGAGGAACAGCTGCCACTTCGACCCCGCCGGCATCATCCGAAGGGCCTCGCGCCATCCCGGCATCGTCGCGGCGATCTTCTGGATGGAGGGCTTGCCCAGCTTCTCGGAGCTGTCGAACTCGGTTCCATTGACAAAGGTCCCGCGCCAGCGGAGCTCGACCAGGTTGGTCTCTCCCGGCTTGGGCCCGGTGCCGGCGTTCAAAATCTTGTATTGCAGGCCGCTGGGGAGGGCCACAACCCCTTCCTTGGCTTTATTCGACTCGAGGAAGGCGGTCGCCTCCCTCTGGCGCTCCTCGGAGGCCGCCTTGAGCAGTTTTGCCTGACGTTGCCGCAGGTCGGTCTGGTGCGCGGTCATGATCCGGCGGATGTCGTCGTCGCTCAGCAGGAGCTGTTTCTCCCCCATCACGTCGTGGATGGCGCGCGCGATGATGTCGGGGTCGACATCGACGCTCAGGCGCTTGAGATTCTTGGCCACATCGACTCCGATCCCGTAGCTGAGCTTCTCCTTCTGGGTTTCGAGTTTGGCCGTGTCCGCCGCGATGGAGGTCATGGCGACCATGGCCGCAGCGGCGATGAGGGCACCGATTGAGAGGCGGGTTCCGTTGAGTTGCATCGAGTCTCCTTGTTTTGGGAAGGCGGCTCCCCCGGTCCGGGGAAGCCGCCAGATGATTTTTCCGGCCCCGCCCGGAGCCGGGCCCCGTGGGAGGGCCCGGCCCGGGGGGGTGTTGGGTCTACCGCACCACGAACGTCGTGGTGGCGGTGGTGATGTTGCCGGCGTTATCCCGGGCCGACAGCGTGATGGTGTAGGTGCGGGCCACGCTAAGCGGCAGGCCGACCGTTGTGAACGAGTAGGCCGGGGCCGTTGTTACGTTGAAGGTGCCCAAGCCGCTGTAGGCCGCGGTAGCTCCGACGGCCGGCGCCGTGACGGTGTAGGTCAGGCCGCCGGTGGCGAGGAGCGAGAGGGCATCCGAGACCGTTCCCGACACCGACACACTCCGCGTGCTGTTGGCGAAGTGGTTCACACTCGCTGGCGTCGTGGTCGTGATGGCCAGGCTTGGAGCCACCTTGTCTATCCCGATGGTGCGGCTATGGGTAGCCTCCGTGTTGCCGGCGACGTCCACGCTCCAGTAGGTGAGGGTGTGCACCCCATCGGCTGTGATGGAGAACGAGCCGAGGTAGGTGCGCCGTGCCTCGCCGTCGAGCGTGTAGTAGGTGGCGGCGACACCCGAGACCGGGTCCGTGGCCCCGAGGGTCACCGTGACGCTGCTTCGATACCAGGTGCCCGTCCCGGCGGTTCCCGCCACGGTGGCGGAGGTGACCGGGTTGGCCCCATCGATCTTGACCGACGCCGTCTTGTGGGGCGTTTCAACATTCCCCACGTTGTCGACGCTCCAGAACGTGATGGTGTGGCTCAGGTTGCCAGTGACGTTGAAGGGGGCGGCGTAGGTCTGCTGAGCGCCACCATCCACGGTGTAGTAGGTGGCAGCGACCCCTGTAAGGTTGTCGGTGGCCCGAAGGGTCACGCGGACTGTGCTTCGGTACCATCCGGCCGATCCCTGGGTGCCGGACAGCGTGGCGGTGGTGACCGGAGGCGTATTGTCGATCGGCCACTGCAGGGTTTCGGACCACGGGGAGTAGACTGCGTCGGACGTCCCCGGCATGGTCGGATGGCCGACCCCGTTGGTGGCCCGCACGCGGTAGTAATAGAACCCCTTGGTGAGGGTGCCCGCATCGTTAAACGTGACCGTTGCGGCCCCGACGCTCCCATCGGCGTGGTTCACAATGTTCGCGGCGGGAGGAACTGCAATGTCGGTCACCCCGGAGGTGAATGCCGCATCGCGGGCCCGTTCCAGGATGAACCCGGTCTCGTTCAGGGCGGTGTCCTGCCATGTCACGCGGGTCGTTCCCCAGCTGCCGCTGGCGGCCAGGCCCGAGGGCGTGGTTGGAGCAACCGTGAGGATTACCGGCCTCATCATGTCGTTTTCCTCATGACCGAGGAGATGGCAGTGCCAGACGTACTCGTATCCGTAGTTGATGGTCTCGTTCACGATGGGGAACGGGTTTCCAAACGGATCAACGGCGGTGAAGCCAGTCGGGAACCCGACTGCCCGGGTGACATCCATGGGACGGATGCTGTTCGGGAGCTGCCACGGCAGGTTCTGGCCAGTGGGACGGAGCGCGACGATGATGTCCTCGAGAGGATTCATCCGCACGGTGTCCTTCCATCCGAGCTCGTTGGCATCGGGCGGGCGGACCGCCCCATCCCAGCCCACACGGTTGATGATCTGCACATCGAACAGGTGGAAGTGGATCGCGTGGGTGTCGACGCCGTTGTGCGTGATCTTCCAGTACTGGGCCTCCCCGGGCTTCACGATCTCCGTGGGGGGATCGAAGTTGTAGTACGGGATGGTGGTCTGGATGGTCGCGCTGGTGTTGGGGATCTCGACCCCGAGGATCGCGTTCATGCGGCCGTAGTCCGGCTCGAAGAGTTCCTGGATCGCCTTCGGTTTCAAGGCGTGGACCGTCCCGACCGGGAGGGCGGCGGCCCCGCTGCCCGTGGGATCGGTGATCTGCACGATCGGGGGGGTCTTGTAGCCCGAGCCTGGGTTCGTGAGGGTGATCGCGGTGATCTTGCCGGCGGTGACCGTCGCGGTGGCGGTGGCGCCGCTGCCGTTGTCGCCCAGGGCGGTGGTGATGGTGACCGTCGGGGTGGCGCTGTAGCCCGTGCCCTGCTTGGTGACAGAGATGCCACCCAGGGGGCCGTCGAAGTAGGTGAACCCCGTGTCTTGCACCCGCACGTACTTGTCGACGTAGTTTGCGGCGTAGGCGGCGTTGTAGCCCGACTCAGGGACGATCGGAGCGGGATGCGCCGCTGCGAACGCGGCCGGGAGGGCGGTCTGGAGCCCCGCGAGGTTGAACGCGGCTCCCTGCGGGCCGGCCGCCGTCGTGACCTGGAACTGCATGATCGTCCGGGTGTTCGGACCCATCCCCGGCTGCGTGGTCGGGGCGCCACCCATTTCGGTCAGATCGGCATCCCCGGTGTAATAGTCGTAACGGGGGTCGAACGCCGGCACAGGGGCGGGGGCATCGTTGTAGAGGATCACCGAGGTCCCATCCGGAATGCCGGAGAAGTCGATGATGACATCCGCCCGCTCGGCCGGTCCGAGGAACAGGGCGTGGTTGGCGACGTTCAGGACGACGATGTCACGGCGGTTATAGTTGTATCCGATGGGGGTCGGCGGGATGACCACCGGTGCGGGGAGGAGTCCCCCCTCGGTTCCGATCTGGATCATCGAGGGGCCGGCCAGCAACGGATCCGGGACACCCCCATCGCGGTTGTCGATCGGCCAGGTGGCCGGATAACTCGGCCCGGTCGAGACGGCCGGAATCATTTTGACCTCCGTCCCGTACTGGCGCAGGGCACCGGCACCGTCCAGATCGGTCGGCAACACAGCCGGAACCTTGGTCTGGGCCGGATCGGCGATGTAGAGCTGCAGGTTCATGAACCGGTCGTTGCAGGCGTTGAGGATCCGGAACCGATAGGTCGCCGGGGCCACCGGGAGCACGGGGTAGGCCGTGCCGTTCACGATCGGCGTATCCATGAACGCCTCGGGTACGATGCTCGGGTTGGGCAGGCTCGGCATTTCTGTCAGTTGCCCGTCAGGCCCGGTCACGGTGATGGGGGGATAGGTCAGCCCGGTGTAAGGGGGCCAGAACCAGGGGCCGTAGTCCCACCGGCCCATTGCATTCGCACCGCTCCAATCGGGATTGTCGGGCCATTGGTTCGGCATGTAGACGTGCGGGAGCCAGAGATCCCCGGGACTCGAGGCCGGGAGAATGTCGCCCCAGGTCGGGTCGGTGGCGTAGGTGCCGGTGGCAGCCCCCTTGTCCCCGTGGACAAACGTCTTGTCCTGGATCACCAGGGGAATCCCGTAGTTGTAGACCCCGCCGCCGTTGTTCGGGATCGCGCCGCTGCTGATCAGTCCGTCCTCCACGTCGTCGACCAGCAGATACCCGGCGGCCTCGCCTGCGTAAACGTTCAGGCGGGTGATTCCGTAGGCGTGGTCGTGATAGAAGAGAAGCCGGCTGCTCTGCTGGTTGGGCCAGAAGAAGGTCAGTTCCCCGTCCCCTGTGGGGGGCATGTCCGGGACATCCGCCACGGACAGACCCTTCTTGAGCGTGGTGCCGGTCTCCCCAGCAGGGACGGTCCACTGATGCTGCGTGCCGTCGCTGATCCAGGGGTTGTTGCCGCCATGAAGGTGCAGCGTCGCACGGTTGTCGGTGTAGGGAGAGCCATCCGGCCCCATCCCGACCCCCATCAGTGTCCTGTCGACGGGGACGAACAGGTTGCCCGCTGCCCCGGTGCCGACCTCATTCGAGAATTTGATCCGGACCGGGCGGTCCTTGCGGGCGATGATCACCGGCCCGAGGTAATGGTTCTCACCCGCGCCCGAGGCGTCCCCGGGGAGCAGGTTCTTCTGGTAGTATCCCCGCAGGCGGGTTGGCCCCGGCAGATCGCTGTGGAATCGCTGCGAATAGTCGCGAACCCCGATCTCGTAGTAGTCCGAGCCCTGATAGGTGGTCGTGTCGGCCGTGGCCACAGGGATGAACTGCCCGAGGTTGTTCTTTCCGTCGGGTCCCAGCCCCGCGAGCGTGTTCACGAATTTGTGAAGCAGCGGAGTGTTCGCAAAGTTGGGTGTCCCCCCGAAATAGTCCGTCGTGGGGCCGACCTGCGCCGATGCCTGTGTCAGGGCCAGACAAAGAGCGGCCGCTGATAGATTAGTCGTACTTAACAAACTCCTTATTCTTTGGGTTCTCATAGTGGTGCCTTCTACCTGAGTTGTATGGTCGCCACCGTAAGCGTGGGGAACTCATTCCGCAAATCGACCCGTGCCCCAGGATGCCCGTGAATTGGTTTCCAAAAATTGCTGGAAAACCCAATAAAAATGGGCAATCCAATCTATCGAATCTCTTAGGTGAAACCCCGGCACGCAACCTCCACGACTCCAATCCCGAAAACCGAACGGCATTCGCACAGCGAATGCATTCCATGAGCTAGCGTGATGTGCTGTCAGTAAGGCTATTCTTCTTTTCGTGAAGACCTTCGAAATTAATTTTCGCTAATCACCGAAAATCCCATTCGGTGGACGCGTTCGTGGCCGAGTTTCGGGCGGTTGGGTCTCGGAGGGCGGGGCGGTCGACGAGCACAATGCGCGCGGCAAACTTTACCCGTCCATAGGTGATTCTCTTATCCTTGGTAAGCCTCCGGGCCGTGGGGGGTCGGACTGGGGATTCGCGGGTGGGGAGGTTGGAGAAAAGTGTTGTCCCCTCCCGGGCTCCCCTTCTTAAGTAGGGGCAGAACCCTGTTTCTGGGTGCGAATGCATGTCCCAAACTGAACTGAAGACGAACGTGGCGGTGGTGGGGTGCGGCTATTGGGGCCCCAACCTGATGCGGAATTTTTCCGAGCACCCTCGGAGCTCGCTCCGTTGGCTGGTCGATTTGAACCCGCAGCGGCTGGCCCAGTTCCAGGGGCGGTATCCGGGGATCCGGACCACGACCCAGCTGAGCGAGGCGCTCGCCGACCCGGACCTGCACGCCGTGGCGATCGCCACCCCGGTCAGCACTCACTATTACCTCGCCCAGCAGTGTCTCCAGGCGGGGAAGCATGTCCTTCTTGAGAAGCCGATGGC
>DMJJ01000305.1 GCA_003452185.1 Verrucomicrobiales bacterium
ACCCCGCGCTCCACCAGCTTGCGGGCAAGGAGGCACTTGGTGCCGAAGGGGGCGGAATGGGGCTGATCCATCCCGTACAGCCGCCGGATTCCCTCTCCCTCCGAGGCGAGGTCGATGGCCTCCAGCGCCTCGGCCTGCATCCGGTAGGCGAGCTCATAGCTCTGGACTCGTGCCAGCAGATCGGGTTCGTCGGGATGCTGGCGCAGGTGGCTCTCATTGAGGCGGGCCAGGAGATCGAGTTGGGCCCGCTGGTCCTCGCGCCTGAGGGTGGGTGGGGGCGTCAGGTTCGCGATGGGGCTTGTCCCGGGGCGGAAGAGCGTGCCCTGGTGGGCGGAAGGAAGAAACCCGCTCGACCAGTTGACCGGGCCCCCCTTGGACCCGCGCCGGTTTCCGAGCACTACGAACCCGGGCAGGTTCTGGTTTGCCGACCCAAGCCCGTAGGTGACCCAGGAGCCCGCGCTGGGGAACCCGGCACGGACAAATCCGGTGTTCATGTGGAACATTGCCGGTGCGTGGTTGTTGGACTCGGCGACGCAGGAGCGGACGAACGCGATCCGGTCGACATGCCGGGCGACCCCCGGGTAGATCTCGCTCACCCAGGCGCCGCTCCGGCCGTGCTGCCGGAACTCGAAAGGCGAGCGGAGCAACGGCCCGGGGTTTCCGAAGAACGTGTCGATGGGCACCCGTTCCCCGTGGCGTCGTTGGAGCTCGGGTTTTGGGTCAAAGAGGTCGAACCCGCTCGGTCCCCCCTCCATGAAGAGCCAGATGACCGCCCGGGCTTTTGCCGGGAGTCTCCCCGGCTGAGGGGCGAGGGGATTTGTGGGGACGTGCAGCGCCGCCCCTTCCGCCTCCCGGCCCAGAAGCCCGGCCAGGGCAAGGAGCCCGAGGCCCGCCCCGGAACGTTTCAGGAACGCCCGCCGGGCGGCGAGGCCCCCGGCAACGGGGTGAAAGGGATGCGTGAAGTCGCTCATCGGGATCAATCAATGTAGAAGAACTCGTTCAGCGCAAAGAGCACCTGGCAGAAGTCGGCCAGGGCCTCGTGGCGAGCCGCGCCCGGATCCCTGGCGTCAAACCGGGAGCCGTGGGGCCCGGTTCTCTCCCTCAGGAAGCGGGTTGCCGCCTCGCGCTCGCGGGAGGCGGGGGCCCTGCCCAGGGCCAGCCCGTAAGCACGGTCGACCCGATCCCGGTCCCGGGGTCCGGCCTCCTGCTCAAGCCGCCGGGCAAAGTCGCCCGCCCGGGCGCGGATGAACCCGTCGTTCAGAAGGGTCAGGGCCTGGGGTGCCACGGTGGTCGGGATCCGGCGGGAGCAGCTCGCGCTCGGATCGGCGGCATCGAATGCCTCCAGGAGCGGGTGGCGTAGGCTTCGCTTCGAAAAGAGATAGAGGCTCCGCCGGCGGGTCTCGAAGGTGTCGGGAGCATTCGTGGGGTACGGGTCACGGGTGTTGTAGGCGACGTTCGCCCCCGCTGGGATCGGGCCTTTCACCGAGGGACCGTAGAGGGCGGGATTGAGGGTTCCGCTCACGGCCAGGATCGCATCCCGGAGGATCTCCGCCTCGACCCGGAGCGGGTGGCGGGCAAAGGGCTGGCGGACCGGGGTGCCGATGGCCCCGGGGCGCTGGGTGGTTTCCCGGTAATACCGGCTGTTGACCAGAAGACGGTGGATCGGCTTCAGCCGCCATCCCCCCCGGATGAGCTCCGCGGCCAGCCAGTCGAGCAACTCCTGGCTCTGGGGGGGCTCCCCCTGCGTGCCGAAGTCGGCCGGGGTGGGGACGAGCCCCTCCCCGAAATGGTGCTGCCAGATCCGGTTCACGATCACCCGGCTCACCAGCAGACCCGCACCCCCCTCGGCATCCGTCACCCAGGCCGCCAGCGCCCGCCTCCGGGCTTCCGGGCGGAGCCCGGGGACGTAGTCCGTCGGTGCACGGCCGTGCGACAGCGCCCCGGGAAAGGCAAAACCCATCTCCCCGGCCGGATGGGTGGGATCCCCACGGAGCATGAGCGGGTTGGCCGGGGCGTTTGAGACCATCTCCCCAACGGTGAAGAGCCTTGCAGCCGACGCCCCCCCGGCGGCCCCGCCCAGCTGCAATTCCCGCCGCTCGACGCCCACAAAGGCCCCGAGCAGCGAGTAGTAATCGCGCATCGAAATCGGATCGTACTTGTGGTCATGACACCGGGCGCACCCGAGGGTCAGGCCGAGGAACGCGGCCCCGGTGGTGGACAGCATGTCGTCCAGGTCGGCGTAACGGTAGCGGGCGAGCTCCTCCTTGAGCTGCGTGTCGGTCTCCACCTGGGGGCCGAGCCCGAGGAAGGCGACGGCGGCCCGGGCCCCGGGGTCATCGGGGGCGAGGAGATCGCCGGCCAGCTGCCAGCGGGTGAAGCGATCGAACGGAAGATCCTCGTTGAACCCCCGTATGACGAAATCCCGATAGTGCCACGCGGTCGGCCGGTCGCTGTCGCGCTCGTAGCCGGCGCTGTCGGCATACCGTGCGATGTCGAGCCAGTGCCGCGCCCATCGCTCTCCGAAGTGGGGGCTCTCCAGGAGCCGGTCGACGAGGCCGGCGTACGTGGCCGACGGGTTTCCGCGGGCAAATGCCTCGGCTTCGGCGGGGTCCGGCGGAAGCCCGAGGAGGTCGAATGAAAGCCGGCGGAACAAGACTCGTGGAGGGGCCTCGGGAGCCGGTGCCCGCCGGGCTGCGGCATAGAGGAGGCGGTCGACCGGGTTGGTGAGGCCGGTGTGCGGGGGGGCATCCGGAAGGGGTGCCTGTTTCAGGGGGCCGAGGCTCCAGGGCAACGGGCCGGCCATCGCGTTCCCCCCGGTCATCAGGAGCAGCGCCAGCCCGAGGGCGCGGGGAAATGGGACGAGCGGACGCACGGTTCCCAGTGTAGGTGGGCGGCTGCAAACCGCCATGGTTTTGTCGGAGGTAAACACCCCCCTGGGTCTGATTCAACCCGGCTGAACCTGGAAGGGATGTGGGCGGGTCCATCCACACCCCCTCTCCTTCTCCCCGGAATCGCAGAGACGCGCCGGCGCGGACTGCAGGGGCTGAAGAACCCGGGCGGATACAGAAGCACGTTTCCACTCCTGGGCTCGCCCGGTTCTCCCACGTCCCTGCCCCCCGCTGGCTCCAGCGGTCGGATGCTGAGGGGTCGTTTTCGCATTGACGCTGCGAGCCGCAACCCGAGAGCCTGATCGGGAGCCTTCGTGCCCGTGGTGATGCGGTGGGAAGGCAAACCGAATGCCTGAGCCACTGAAGATCCTGGTCATCTCGCTTGCGGGGATCGGTGACACGCTCCTCGCAACGCCACTGATCCACGAGCTGCGGCTGAACCATCCGGAAGCGCGGATCGAGGCGCTCGTGATGTGGGCGGGTTCGCGGGACATCCTTGCCGGAAACCCGCATCTCGATGCGGTGCACCACTTCCAGATGCTGAAGGAGGGTCCCTGGCGCTCGTTCCGCTATCTGGCATCGCTCCGCCGACAGCACTACGGGGTCACCCTCAACACCTATCCCCAGAGCCGCAAGGAATACCGCCTCATCGCCCGCCTCCTGGGCGCCCCCGTGCGGGCGAGCCACCGGTATGAGAACCGCTCCTGGCTCGACCGCTGGCTCGTGAACCGTGAGCTGGAGCAAAGCTACGAGCGCCACTCCGTCGACCAGAACCTGGGGCTCCTCGGATTGCTGGGGGACCGCCTCCGGCTGGAGACCCACGCGACGGAGCTCTTTCTCTCGCCCGCCGAGGAAGCCTGGGCCCGCGAATACCGGGAGCGGGCCGGGCTGGCCGGGGCCCGGCTGGTCGGGTTTCACGTGGGCTCGGGAAAGACCAAGAACCTCGCCCTGCGCCGGTGGCCGCTGGAGTCGTACCGCGGCCTGATCGGGCTCCTGCTCCAGGCCCGTCCCGATATCAAGGTGCTGCTGTTCGGCGGCCCGGAGGAGGCCTCGGACCACGCCTGGCTGCTCGAGAAGTGCGGCTCCGGCAGGGTTCTCGTCCCGGAGACCCGGAACATGAAGCAGGCTGCGGCACTCCTGGGCGGGTGCCACGCCTTCCTGAGCATCGACAGCGCCCTGATGCACCTCGCCGCCGCGATGCGGGTGCCGCACCAGTTCGTCATCGAGACCGCCACCTTCAACAAGACGATCGAGCCGTACGCGCGGCCTTATGTCCTGATCCGCAACCCGGCGGTCCGGGGACGCAATCTGGAGTTCTATCGCTACGACGGCGAAGGGATTCGCGGCACGCCGGAGGAGCTCGAATCGCTGATGCGCGCCGTGACTCCCGCGATGGTGTTTGAGCAGATGGCCCCGGCCCTTGCGTCATGAAATCCCTCGTCCGCCTCCTCCTCCGGCTGCTCTTCCGATTCCAGCCGTTCAACGAGGAGGTGCTGCGGACCCCGGGACCGGTGCTCCTGGTGCCGAACCATGTCTCGTGGATCGACTGGCTGTTCATCGGGGCCTGCCTTGAGGAGGACTGGAAGTTCGTCGTCTCGAACATCACGGCCCACACGAGCTGGCTCCATCGGAAGATCATGCTCTCGCGGCGCACCTTCCCGATCGACCCGACCTCGCCCTATGCGATGAAGCGGATCGCGGAGCACCTTCAGGCCAACGGTCGGCTGGTGCTCTTTGCCGAGGGGAGGATCTCCCGCACCGGCTGCCTGATGAAGCTGTTCGACGGGACCGGGTTTCTGCTGCACAGGACCGAGGCGCGGGTGATCACCGCGTACCTCCGCGGCCTGCACCGGCTTGTGACCTCGCCAAATCCCGATCGGAAGCAGCTCTTTCCGCGGGTGGAGGTGCACTTCAGCCCGGTGCTCACCCCGCCCGCCGGATCGGACCCTTCCACGGCGCAGGCACGGACCCGGCTTACCCGGTGGTTGCGGGACCGGATGATGCGGCAGCAGTTCGAGGTGGAAACGGCCCACGGGCCTTCGAGCCTGCTGGAGGCGGTGGTGGAGTCGGCCCGCCGCTCCCCGGGCCACCGGGTGCTGGAGGATATCCAGCAGGGGCTGACCTACCGTCGGTTCCTGACCGGGGTCGACCTTCTGGCCGGGGCCTTGGAGGAAAGGCTGGCCCGCGGGGTGGAGCGCGTCGGCGTGCTGCTCCCGAACGTCAACGCGACGCCCGTGACCCTCCATGCCCTGTGGAGCCTCGGCCGCGTCCCCGCGGTGCTCAACTTCTCCAGCGGCCCGCAGGTCGTCAGCACCTGCGCCGGGCTGGCGGGCCTGCGGCAGGTGGTGACGTCGCGGGCATTCCTGGAAAAGGCCCGCCTCGATGTCACGGGGCTAGCGGGTGCCGGCATCGAGCTTCTCTATCTGGAGGATCTCCGTGAGCGCATTCGGCCAACCGACCGGCTTCTCACCCTGGCCAGGATCTCCCTGAACCCGCGGTCCGTGGTTCGTCTTCCCCAATCGGGGGATCGCAGCGCGGTGATTCTCTTCACCAGCGGCTCGGAAGGGGTTCCCAAGGGAGTCGAGCTCACGCACGCCAACCTGCTGGCCAACATCCGCCAGATGCTCTCGGTGTGTGACTTCTCAGACCAGGACCGGGTCTTCAACGCCCTCCCGTTGTTCCACAGCTTCGGGCTCACGGTCGGAACCCTCCTCGCCCTGGTGCGCGGGGCCTATGTGTTCCTCTATCCCTCGCCGCTTCACTACCGGGTGGTGCCCACCGTGCTCTACGACCGGGATTGCACGGTGCTTCTCAGCACCAACACCTTCCTGAACGGGTACGCCCGGAAGGCGAATCCGTACGATTTCCGGAGTCTCCGATACCTCTTCGCCGGGGCTGAGAAGATCCAGGAGTCGACGGCCCTCACGTGGATGCGCCGCTTCGGGGTCCGGGTGCTCGAGGGATATGGGGCCACGGAATGCAG
>DMJJ01000039.1:0-2419 GCA_003452185.1 Verrucomicrobiales bacterium
TTTTCCGGCTTCTACGTGGTCATGACCTCCAATATCGGCTCTGCGGAGCTGATGAGCCTTCAGCACTCGAGCGAATCCACACTCGAGCGGCATTGGCGTGCTCCCCATAAACTGGTCCATCTGGTATGAGAGTCGGCAGGCGGCGGAGCCGCCTGCCTGAAGCTCATGAAACGGCAAAAGCACAATGCGGAACAGATCGTAAAGAAGCTCCACGAGGCGTCCACAGCGCTCGCCAGTGGCAAGACGGTGGAGGAAGTCTGCAAGGGGCTCGGAGTCAGCCCGGCGACTTATCACCGCTGGCAGCGCGAATACGGGGGTGCCGATGTGGACACCGTTCGCGAATACAAGGCCCTCAAAGAGGAGAACGCCCAGCTAAAGAGGCTGGTGGCCAACCAAGCCCTGGATATCCAGGCGTTGAAGGAGTTGGCCGAGGGAAAATGGTAGGCCCGGCGCGAAAACGTGAGGCGGTGCGACATCTTCGGCAGAGGCTGGAGATGACCGAGCGTCGGGCCTGCAAGGTTGTCGGACAAGCGCGGAGCACCCAGCGCTACACACCGCAGGCGGACCCCGAGGAGGGGCGACTGCGAGCAGAGCTGCGTGAGGTCAGCCTGAGACGCCCCCGTGGGCCGGAGGGGTCAGTTCTTGTTATTGATAACGAAGTGCCCGGAGCTCGGGACTGCCGCGTGGACCGCAAGGTCTTTGCTGCGCATTTCAAGCGATTCCCGCACTTCAGGTCAGCCCCCTCCCCATTCCCCCCAGCCACCGTCTCCCTCGTCGGCAGGATGCCATCCAACTCGAGGGGTTCGGGCTTCGCAGGGCGCCCTCTGCGTGAAGGAAGTTGGCGGCTCTCTCACGAGACCCGCTACCGAAGGTCGGGTCGTGGCGCTGATTGACTGCGCGCTGCCGGAGCAGAGCTTCCTCCCTTCTCCTCCGGACACCAAAGGGTCACCCATTGGAGCATTGCCTCAAGGGGGAGGAGAGCTTCGTTCCCCAAAGTGTTCGTTGCTTCACGAGTTGGGATCCGGCTCGCGGACTCGAAGGGAGCCTCGAGCATTTCATCCCAACCTGCTGTTTCGTTCGCTTGATTCCGAACCGCTTCGCCTGGCGAGGGGACTACGGGGACGTCACGCGGTAGAATCGTCTCGGGTAACGGCTGGCTTCCGGATCGAGAAACTCGAACTGGCCGGAGCCGGCTGGATTCTCGGTGGCCGGACCCAGATTTGACCACTGGATCGTCGGCATCGTGATGTTGGTGCTCGCGAAGACCGTGAAAAGCCCTCCCGGGAGGTTGGCAAAGCCTCCTCGCACCATGCCGCTCGCTCCGATGCGATCCAGCAGCCGGCTGAGAATGAACGGGCTACCAGCCACCTCGGTCTCCACGGCACCGAGGTCAACATGCGCCCCGGCGACCCGGGCGTAGCCACGCTGGTCGGTCGGGAAGTCCGCGGCGGCAGCATCCTCCCCGGCGTCCACCGCAGGGGAATCGATCCCCGGCGGCATCGTTTGCGTCGGGCCGCCATAGTCGCCCAGCGGTTTCAACTTCGGATCGCCAGTCGTCAGATTTCTGCCGGAGGCGGCCAGGGTGCCGAATAGATTTGGTGAGGCGTCAGCCGAATTCCCGGCGACGATCGAGTTCTGGAGCGTGAAGCTGTTCTCCGAGTAGATGCCACCCCCTTTACTTGTGCCATTGAGTGAGCCTCCGGCGAGGAGGTTCGTGCCGAATCCCCCGGAGCCAAGGTTCTGTGTCAACGTCGTCTGCCGGAGGGTTAGGGTACCGGCATTGTAAAGACCACCCCCCAGGCCGTCGCCGCCCCTCGACGAGGGCCCGCTCTCGCGGTACTGGGCCACCTCCCCGTCCCCACCGGTGGCTTGATCCGAGGCCAGAGTCCCCTGATTGATTACGAGTGTTCCCTCATTATACACGGCACCCCCCATGCCGTTAGCGCCGGGGGCGGAGGCTCCCGAAATGCCAGAGTAGGTGCCGACCCGTCCATGTCCCCCCCTGGCTAGATTGCCGCTGAAGGTCGACTGGTTGAGGGTCGCCGTACCTGCATTGTAGAGACCGCCCCCCTGGCCGAGGCCGGCGGCACCCGAGCTCCCGCCATTCGCGTCTCCATGGCCACCCGCGCCGGCGCCTCCCCCGGTGGCGACATTGCCCAACAGAGTGCAGCGGTTCATCCTGAGCGTGCCTGTGTTGTAAATCGCGCCCCCCCGGCCGTTGCCCGCCGCGCCGCCCATGCCGCCGTTGAGCCCGCTGCCACCCGTCCCTCCCTGCCCACCGGTCGCGTAGTGACCCGAGAGCAGACAGAGGTTCAGTGTCAGGTTGCCGGCGTTAAGGATCCCGCCTCCCTGACCTTGACTCCCAACACCCCCGCTCTCCCCGAGGCCGGACGGGAACTGGTTGGCACCCCAGCTTCCG
>DMJJ01000039.1:2788-5825 GCA_003452185.1 Verrucomicrobiales bacterium
GCGGCACCTGAAACAGGCGCTTCCCCATTCCGTCGATTCTGAGCCGTTGCACCAGGGAACTCGCATCCAACGCGACATCCCGGTCCAATAGGAGTGTTCCGTTGGTCAGCCCAACGGTCGCGCCGGAGAGATCACTTGCGAAGGAGACCGTGGCGCCGGGGCGGCTGTAAACCACGGCGTAACGCAGGGAGCCGGGACCCGTATCCGCCGCGGTTGTCACCGTCGGGTCGTCCAAAGCGTACTCTGCAGCCCCCAGGTCGGGCGCCGGGCCGAGGACCCGCGGAAGCCCGCGCTGGTCGGTGGCAAGGGTGCCGGGGCCGCCGGCATCTATGGCGGGGGAACCAAGGAGTGGAGGCATGGTTGGCGTCGGACCGCCGTAGGAGCCGAGCGGCGCGAGCAGCGGGTCGCCGCCCAGCGGGGCGGGGCCGGCGTCGGGGGCGGAGGGACGGTCGACCGCCACGCTCCGAACGAGGTTGACGTTGACGTACACCAGCGCCGCGAGCTGGTTCAATATATCTCCCCCGTCGAACAGGGCAGTGTTGTTGGCGATGATGCTGTTGTTCATCGTCAGCGTGGAATACTTGTTGAAAATCCCTCCCCCCCAACTGGCGTTGTTGCTCGCGACGGTGCAGTTCACGAGCGTGGCGGGAGCCCGGCATTGGAGCGCGCCGCCGTACCCGCCGTTGTTGCCGGAGAACGTGCAGTTCTCCGCCTGGAGGACTCCGTCGTTGAGCAGGGCGCCCCCCTCCAGTGCCGTGCTGCCAGTCACCGTGCAGCGCACGAGCCGGAGGGTGCTCCCCGCGGCCGTGTAGATGGCACCGCCTGAGTTCGGTGTGCTTCCGCGTGCGAGGGTGAGACTGTGGAGCATCACATTCGCGCCTCCCGCCACATTGAAGATCCGGCTGGTGTTGAGGGCGCTCACCGTCACCCCGGCCGGCAGCGCGGAGGCATCGATCCCCATCGTCCCTCCCAGGGTGATCTCACCGCTGGTAAGCAGGATGGTCTGGCCGGAGAGGCTCGGCGCAAAGCCGATGGCTCCCCCCATTTCCATGGGTTGCGTTGCCACAGTGCGAAGGGAGCCGGGGCCGGAGTCCGCCGCGGTCGTCACGACCGGGGACTGCAACTCGACTGCCCCGACATCCACATGCGAGCCGGAGCGGCGGGGAAATCCACGCTGGTCGATCGTAAAGAGGGTGCTGGCGGAGTCGTCGCCTGCATTGATGGCCGGGGACCCGGGAAGCGGCGGCATCGTGGGGGTGGGCCCTCCATGGTTGTCGAGCGATGCGAGGATGGGGTCGCCTCCGACGATGTTCACGCCGCTCTTTGAGATGCTGATCCCGGTGACATCGCTTCCCGACGTCGCGGTGTTGCCGGCAAGGATGGTGTTGAAGAGCGAGAGCGTGCTGATGTCGGCGGGCCCAAGGTTAAAGGCATCGACTCCGCCCCCGCTCGCGGCTGTATTTCCGGAGACCGTACACTGATTCAGGACAATGGGGTTGCCGCCGGAGAGGTTGAAGAGCCCACCCCCCGCCGTGGCCGAGTTCTCGGTCACCGTGCATTCGTTGAGCGTCGCCATGCCGAGCTTGTTGTAGAGCCCCCCGCCTCCCCCGCCACTCGTGGCGGCGTTGCGGGCAAGGGTGCAACGGTTGAGCGTCACGTTGCCCTGGTTGAGAATGGCGCCTCCCGCGGAGGCTCTCCCGTTCACCAGGGTGAGGCCGCTCATCACGGTGGTCACGCCGGAGGCCACCTCGAAGATGCGCGAGGAGTGGTTGCCGTCGATGCGGATCCCCGCCGGGAGGGAAGCGGCGTCGATCGTCACGTCTTTGGATAGCAGCAGCTGCCCGCTGGTCAGAACGATGGCCTGTCCGGAGAGCTCGGGGGCGAACCTGATGGTGACCCCGGCCGAGGCGCCCGCCGCGATTGCCCGGAGCGAGCCTTGGCCCGAGTCGGCCGTGGAGCTCACCAGGGACTGAGCGCTCGCAGGCCGGGCTCCCAGCGAAAGCCATGCCGCGATCAACAACATGAGCGGTGGTCTCAGCAGGGCCAGTGCCGGTAGATATGAGCCGATCCCCCCCGAACAGAGATACAAGCTTCTGGACGATCGGTCTGAGTTCATCACTCGCAGGCTACCCCGCTACGGCCCTGATTGAAAAGATAGATCCGCTCGAAAGTGCGTCGTCTGGCAGCAGCGTCTAAGTCAGCTTCCGCCACCACCGGCAGCACGTTCAAAAGCATGGTTCCTCTGCCATGCACCCCCCCTCCATTTCCCGGTTTCCCTCCCGGGCCCGCGACGGCATCCTCCCGTCATGCGTCGCCGCGATTTCCTTCACCGTTCCACAACACTCGGTGCCGCCGCGTGCGTCGGGCTTGCGGCAGCCCCAGGCGCCACCACAGCCGCGACACCCGGGACGCCGCCCCCCACGCAACCCAAGCCCCCTGCGATCGCCATCCCCCCGTTTCGCCTCGAAGAGTTCGGAATCACGGAGCTCCAACACGACATGGCCTCCGGCCGGTCGACGGCGTCAGGGCTGGTCGAGGCCTACCTCGAACGAATCGAAGCCATCGATCGCCACGGCCCGCAGCTCCGATCGGTCATCGAGCTCAACCCCGACGCCCTCTCCATCGCCCGGGAGCTCGACAAGGAGCGTGCCTCCAAGGGCCCCCGGGGGCCGCTTCACGGGATACCCGTCCTGCTCAAGGACAACATCGACACCCACGACCGGATGACCACCACGGCGGGGTCCCTGGCGTTGAGTGGATCGATCCCCCCCCGCGACGCCTTCCTGGTGGAGCGGCTCCGGTCGGCCGGCGCGGTGATTCTTGGGAAGACCAACCTGAGCGAGTGGGCCAACTTCCGCGGCTCCCACTCCATCAGCGGCTGGAGCGCCCGCGGTGGCCTGACCCGCAACCCCTACGTCACCGACCGGAGCACCTCGGGCTCCAGCGCGGGATCGGCAGCCGCGGTCTCGGCGAACCTCTGCGCCGTGGCGGTCGGGACCGAGACCGATGGCTCCATCGTCTCCCCCTCCTCCTACTG
>DMJJ01000443.1 GCA_003452185.1 Verrucomicrobiales bacterium
CCGGCCGAGCGGGAGCAGGGGTTCCGCGACCTGCTCTGGGCGCTCATCAACTCCAAGGAATTCGCCTTCAACCATTGATGCCATGATCTCCGTCTCCACAACCCCGGCCCGGAGCCCGCTCTGCAACGGGATCTCCAGGCGCGACTTCCTCAGGATCGGTGCCCTCGCCCCTGTCGGCCTCTCCCTCCCCGGGCTGCTGCGGGCGGAGCAGGCCGGCGGGACCTCGGCCAAGGCCCGGGCCCGGTCGGTGATCCTCGTGTACCTCGGCGGGGGGCTTTCCCACCACGATTCCTTTGATCCCAAGCCCGACGCCGTGCAGGAGATCCGCGGGCGCTACAACACCATCCCCACCCGCGTGAAAGGCCTCCGCGTGACGGAGCTGCTTCCCCGGATGGCCGACCAGATGGACAAGCTCACCCTCGTCCGTTCCGGCACCCACGAGAACGATCACCACGAGACCGCCACCAACTGGGTGCTCTCAGGACGGTTCGGATCCGCCTTTGGCGACCACCCCTCCATGGGATCCGTGGTGGCGCACGAAACCGGATTCTCCGGGCTCGTCCCTCCCTACGTCGCCGTGCCCCGCAACCCCTCCTTCACCTGGGAGCTGGGGCGAAGCGCATGGCTCGGGGGCCGCTATGAGTCATTCAAGTGCGGCAACCCGAACGACCCCTCGTTCCGGGTGCGGGACCTCTCGGCCCAAACGAGCCTGACCGCGACATCGCTCGAGCGGCGAAAAACCCTCCTGCAGGCCATCGACACTCTCTCCGCCCACATTCATGGGAACGACCAGATGGCCACCTACGACGAGTTCAGCCGCAAGGCGGCCGACATGGTCCTCTCCCCCCAGGCGCAGTCGGCCTTTGATATCGCCAGGGAGACCCCCGCTCTCCGGGACGAGTATGGACGAACGGAGTTTGGCCAGAGCTGTCTCATGGCCCGCAGGCTGGTGGAGGCTGGGGTTCGCTTCGTGACGGTCAATTACGGCGGCTGGGACCACCACAAGGAGATCTTCAAGAACCTCGACAAGAAGCTTCCCGAGTTCGACCGCGGGCTCGCGACCCTGATCCGCGACCTCCATGATCGGGGGACCCTCAAGGAAACCTTGGTCGTCGCAATGGGGGAATTCGGCCGAACCCCCAAAATCAACAAGGATGCGGGACGTGACCACTGGGGTCGGGCCGGCTCCCTCCTGTTCGCGGGTGCCGGTGTCCGCGGCGGACAGGTCATCGGCACCACCGACAAGAACGGCGCCTTTGTCACCGACCGGCCCGTTCGCCCGGCCGATGTCTCATGGACCCTGTATGATGCCCTCGGCATCGACCCAGCCAAGGTGCTCCTGATGCCCGATGGGCGCCCGACCCATATTCTTTCCGAGGGATCCCCCATCCAGGAGCTCTACGCGTGAGGTTCCCACCGCCCGGCCTCCAGGGAGCCTGCCTCCTCGACGACGGGGCTCCGATGCGTCGCAGCCCGTTGCGGCTGATATTGCTCCTCGCCCTGGTGATCCAGGCGGCCGGGGCGGAACCCCCCGTCAGTTTTTCCAGCGAGGTCAGGCCCATCCTCCGCCGCTCCTGCACCGGATGCCATCAACCCTCCAAAGCCAAAGGGGGGCTCGATCTCTCGACCCACGCCGCGCTTCTCCGGGGCGGGAAGCACGGTCCGGCTGTCCGCCCGGGGGATCCGGAAAAAAGCCGCCTCGTGCAGGATGTCTCCGGGGCGGAGCCGGCCATGCCGGATGAGGGGGACCCCCTGACGCAGGCTGAACGGCGGGTACTCTCGCAATGGGTCGCACAAGGAGCTTTGGATGACACCCCTCCCGGGGGAGTTCTCCACCAGCTTAAGGCTCCCCCCGTATACGACTCCCTCCCGTCTGTGGCCGCGATGGCCTGGTCGCCGGATGGAGGATTGCTCGCCGTCGCAGGGTGGCACGAGGTCCTGCTCCACAGCGCGCCCCCCCGCTCCAACGCCCCGCCCCGGGTGGCCGGACGGCTGGTGGGACACTCCCCCCGGATCGAATCGATCGCCTTCTCCCCTGACGGCCGACTGCTCGCCACCTCGGGCGGGGCCCCTTCCGAGTACGGCGAAATTCAGGTTTGGGAGGTTGCCACACGGACCCTCGTCCGCTCGATCCGGGCGACCACGGACGTCTTCTTCGGCATCTCATGGTCCCCGGACCAAAAGCGTCTCGCCGTCGGCGGGGCCGACAAAATGGTCCGCGTGTTCAGCGCCGCCGACGGCACCGAACTCATGAGGTGCGACAACCACATCGATTGGGTGTTTGGAACCTCCTGGAGCCGTGACGGACTCCACTTGGTGACGGCCGGGCGGGACCGCGCCCTGAAGCTCATTGACGTTGCCACCGGCCACTTGATTGATGACATCAACCGCCCCACCGAAGCACTCCTCTCCCTGGCACGGCATCCTTCTGAGGACCTGGTTGCCTGCGGGAGCGACAAGGGGGAGCCGCGCCTTTACCGGATCGAGCCCCGGGGGGGACGCCTTGGGGAGGGGGATGACAAGGAAGCCGGGTTCGTGCGGCCGTTTGACCGCCTTCCAGGCGGGATCCAGGCGCTCGGATGGAGCCCGGACGGCTCGCTGCTCGCAGCCGGAAGCACCTCCGGGGAGCTCCGCATCTACAAGACCTCCGACGGACGCAAGGTCTGCTCGCCCCGCTGGGCCGGCGGACCGGTTTTCACGCTCGGCTTCCGCCCCGCGGGAGACCAGCTTGCCGTGGCGGGCTACGATGGGTGGGTGCGCCTCTTCGATGCCACCACGGGAACCCTGATTCAGGAGTTCCCCTCGGTCCCTCTCACCCCGACCCCGTCGCCCTCCCGCAACAACCCCTCCCACCAAGCCACCCGCTGACGGGCGCAGGCCGGAGAGGGTTGAAGAGATCAGGGCTTTCGCCGGGACCACTCGAGCCCGGGCCGGTCGACGCGAAACTGCACCAACCGTCGGTGGAGTACTTCCGTCACATAGGCCGTGCGCCCATCGCGTCCACCAAAGCAAATGTTGGACGGATTGGGCCCAAGAACATCGATCTCCCGGAGAACCTTTCCCTCCGGGGAGACTTTCACCACCGTCCCCTTGCCGTGACGGGTGATGTAAAGGTTCCCATCAACGTCACTCCGCATCCCGTCAAACCCATGGTCCGGGAAGCTCACCAGGAGACGTTTGCCGCTGAGCGTCCCATCCCGGCCAACATCGAACACCCAGACGTTTCGCTGCAGGCTCTCGTTCACGTAGAGCCTGCGTCCATCGGGGCTCACCTCGATCCCGTTGGTGGTGCCCATGCCCTCGGCCTCAAGATGGGCGACCCCCTCCCGTGTGATCCGCCAAATCTGGCCCGTTCCCTGTTTCCAGTTGGGATCGCTGGCATAGAGGGTCCCGTCGGCCGCGATCGCGAGGTCGTTCGGCTGGTTCATCCGATCCTCGTGAACCAGGACCTTGATCGCCCGGGTGCGGGGGTCGATCTCCAGGACGTTGTGCCCGGTGTAGTCGGCAACAAACATCCTCCCGGCGGGGTTGAAGCGAATCCCGTTGCCGGCGCTTTTCTCATCCAGGGCCAGGAAGAGCTCGGCCCGTCCCTTCGGGGTGACTTTCCCGATGTTCCGGGCCTGGAGGAAGCTGACCACGTAGATGTTTCCCTCGCGATCGCAGGCCGGGCCCTCGATCCCCTCGGTGAATCCGCCCGCCGTGAGCGGGGTGGCCACAAACAGGGTCTCCCCCCCGGATGAGAGCCATGGGCTGAGGAGTTGGAGCAGGAGCAGGGTGAGCACCGCGATTCGGGAAAGTGTGGACATGGAGGAGGGTTAACCCAAGGCCGGCCCGTTGTGGAGCGGAAACCGCACGCGACGACAGACAACAGGGCCGGCCGCAGGGGTGCCGCTGCGGCCCCCGTAGGATCCCGGTGCCCCGTCAGGACTTGAGCCGCGTGAGCAAACCGGAAAAGCGACGCTCCGTCTTGTCATTCCGGACCGCGATGCCGAGGGCCTTTCGCTGTCCGACAAGCACCACCAACTGCTTCCCCCGGGTGATTCCGGTGTACACGAGGTTTCGCTGGAGCAGCAGGTAATGCTGCGTCGCCAATGGGATGACGACGGCGGGAAATTCCGACCCCTGCGACTTGTGGATCGTGATCGCGTAGGCGAGCGACACCTCGTCGAGTTCCCCGAAGTCGTAAACGACGATCCGGGCATCATAGCGAATCGCCACCTCGCGCTCCTCAGGGTCGACACTCGTGATCTGGCCGATGTCCCCGTTAAACACCTCCTTGTCGTAGTTGTTTACGGTCTGGATGACCTTGTCGCGCGCGCGAAAGTGCCATCCAAACTTCTCCACCGAAGGCTCGTCCGGAACAACGGGATTGAGCTCGGTCTGCAGCCGGAGGTTGAGCTCCCGAATCCCCAGCGACCCACGGTTCATCGGGCAGAGGACCTGGATGTCCCGGATCCGGTCGAGACGGAATTTCGCGGGAATGCGGGTTTTCACCATCTCGACAAGCGCATCGGCGGCCCTCTCGGGATCCTCCCGGTCGACGAAGTAGAAATCGGATGCGGCCTCCTTCTCCGGCACCTCGGGAAGCAGCCCCTCGTTGATCCGATGGGCGTTGGTGATGATCCGGCTCGAGGCGGCTTGTCGAAACACCTCGGTCAGCCGCACCACCGGGACAACCCCGCTCTCAATGAAGCTCCGGAGCACCATCCCCGGCCCCACGCTTGGCAGCTGGTCGACGTCCCCCACCAGGAGCAGGCTCCCGTGCCCCGGGAGGGCCCGGAGAAGGTGGTTCATCAGGGGAACGTCCACCATCGAGCATTCATCCACCACGAGGAGGTCGCACTGGAGCGGATCCGATTCATTGTGGGCAAACGTCCCGGTCGCCGGCTGGACCTCGAGGAGCCGATGAATGGTTCGGGCCTCCATCCCCGTCGCCTCGGAGAGGCGCTTGGCAGCCCTGCCGGTCGGGGCGCAGAGCATGCAACGGACTTTCTTGGCAGAGAGGATCCGGAGGATGGCGTTCAGCAGCGTG
>DMJJ01000015.1 GCA_003452185.1 Verrucomicrobiales bacterium
GGGAGGACTTCAACGCCACGTTCGCCGCCAGCATGGCCCGCCGGGGGCACGTCGCGTTCCTGAGCCAGAGCGGCGCCCTCTGCACGGCCATCCTCGACTGGAGCCTCAGGGAGAACATCGGCTTCAGTGCGTTCGTGTCAGTCGGGTCGATGGCGGATGTTTCCTGGGGCGACCTCTTCACCCACTTTGGGGAGGACCCCAACACACGAAGCATCGTCTGCTACATGGAATCCGTCGGCAACGCGCGCGCCTTCCTCTCCGCTGCCCGGGAGGTGGCCCGCGACAAGCCGATCATCGTGATCAAGGTGGGGCACACCGAGGCCGCCGCCCGCGTCGCCGCCTCCCACACCGGATCACTCACGGGAAGCGATGCCGTCCTGGATGCGGCCTTCCGACGGGCGGGGGTCCTGCGGGTCGACACCGTGCCGGAGCTCTTCGCGATGGCCGAGGCCCTGGGCAAGCAACCCCGCCCGCGGGGTCCCAACCTCGCCATCGTGACCAACGCGGGGGGCCCCGGGGCCCTGGCGACCGACATGCTCATCGGGAGCGGCGGAGCCCTGGCCGAGCTCTCGGCCCAGTCCCTGGAGGCGCTCAACAGCTTCCTCCCCCCCCACTGGAGCCACAACAACCCGGTCGACATCCTGGGCGACGCCGATGCCTCCCGGTACGCCCGCGCGGTGGAGATCGCCCTCCGCGATCCCGGCAACGACGGCGTCCTGGTGGTCCTCACCCCCCAGGCGATGACCCAGGCGACCGAGACCGCGCGGGAGCTGTGCCGCGTCTCCACCGGGAGCTCGAAGCCGATCCTTGCGAGCTGGATGGGGGCCGATGCCATCCAGGGGGGCCAGGCCCTGCTGAACGACGCCGGGATCCCGACCTTTGACTCCCCGGACGTCGCCGCCCGGGCCTTCGCCCTCATGTGGCGGCACAGCCAGAGCGTCAAGTCGCTGTACGAAACCCCTCTGCACGCGGATGAGGCCCTCACCCCCGGCGGGCGGGCCCGTGTTGAGGAGATCCTCTCAACGGCCCGATCCGAGGGGCGCACCCTCCTCAGCGAAGCCGAGTCCAAGCAGCTCCTCGCGGCCCACGGGATCCCCGTCGTGCAGACCGAAACCGCGTTCAGCGAGGATGAGGCGGCGGCGCGGGCCCGGTCGATCGGGTTTCCCGTGGTCCTCAAGCTCTTCTCCAAGACCCTGACCCACAAGACCGACGTCGGAGGCGTGGAGCTGGACCTGAAGGATGAGGCGGCCGTGCGCGCCGCCTGGCGTGCGATCCAGTCCTCGGTGGCCGCCAAGGCCGGAGCCCAACACTTCCTCGGTGTCACCGTCCAGCCGATGATCCCGCGTTCCGGCTATGAGCTCATCCTGGGAAGTTCCATCGACCCGCAATTCGGCCCTGTGGTGCTTTTTGGCTCGGGAGGGCAGCTCGTGGAGGTGTTCAAGGACCGCGCCCTGGGGCTTCCCCCCCTGAACGGCACCCTCGCGGCACGCCTCATGGAGCAAACCCGCATCCACAAGGCGCTGCTCGGGGTCCGCGGCCGGAAGGGAGTCGACATGGAGAAGCTGGCCGGGATCCTCGTCCGGTTCAGCCACCTGGTTCTCGACCAGCCCCGGATCGCCGAGATCGACATCAATCCGCTGGTGGTGTCACACGACCGGATCCTGGCGCTGGACGCCCGGGTGGTCCTGGTGCCGCACGCCACGCCGGCCGAGTCGCTCCCCAGGCCCGCGATCCGGCCCTACCCGGCCCAATACACCTGGAAGTGGGAGCTGCCCAACGGCGCCTCCGTCACTCTCCGGCCGATCCGCCCGGAGGACGAGCCGGCGATGACCCGCTTCCATGCCTCGCTGTCCGAGGAGAGCGTCTACTTCCGGTACTTCAGCCCGCTCCGCTTCGACCAGCGGATCGCCCACGAACGGCTGAGCCGCCTCTGCTTCATCGACTATGACCGCCAGGTGGCCCTCGTGGCCGAGAAGGTGAACCCCGAGAACGGCGTGGAGGAGATCCTGGGGGTCGGCCGCCTGAGCGACCTGAGGGTGGAGTCGGGGGCGGAGTTCGCCCTCCTGGTCTCCGATGAATGGCAGGGGAAGGGGCTCGGCACGGAGCTGCTCCGCCGGTTGATTTCCATCGGCATGGCCGAGGGGGTCACGACCATCCGGGGACGGATTCTTCCGGAAAACAGGGCCATGGTTCGCCTCTGTGCCAAGCTCGGCTTTGAGATCGAGATGCCGCCCGGGGCCGGCGAGTGGCAGGGAGTCTGGAAGGCGACGCGATGACCCGGCGTCCCGATGTGATCATCGCGGGGCTGGGGGCGATGGGAAGCGCCGCCGCGCACCACCTCGCCTCCCGCGGACTGCGGGTCCTCGGACTGGATCGGTTCACCCCGCCACACACCCAGGGATCCTCCCACGGCCGGACCCGCATCATCCGCGAGGCTTACTTTGAGCACCCGCTGTACGTCCCGATCGTCCAGAGGGCCTACGACCTCTGGGATGAGCTCCAGCGCGAGGCGGGCCGGCCGCTGCTCCAGATCACGGGCGGGTTGATGATCGGCCCACCTGGCGGGCCGCTGTACCAAGGGGCCCGGACAAGCGCCCGGCAGCACCGGCTTTCCCACGAGTTGCTCGAGGCCAGGGAGGTTCGACGACGGTTTCCGGCGCTCCAGCCGACGGACGACCTGGCGGCCGTCTGGGAACCGCGGGCCGGGATCCTCTTCCCGGAGGAATGCATCTCAGCGCACCTGCGACTCGCGGCAGCCCGCCACGCGGAACTCCATTTTGACGAGCCGGTGCTCCGATGGGAGCCCGACGGCGAAGGGGTGCGTGTCGAGACCGGGAGGGGAACCTACCGGGCCTCCCACCTCGTGATCTCGGCCGGCCCCTGGGCCCGGTCGTTGCTCAACACCACGCCGGAGCCCCCCCTCCAGGTCGAACGCCAGGTCCTCCTGTGGCTCGGCGCAACGGGCAACCCGGGGGCCTTCGCACCCGAACGGTGCCCGATCCACCTCTGGCAGACACCCGGCGGGGAATACTTCTACGGATTCCCCAACCTGGGGGACGGGGTCAAGCTGGCTTGCCATCATTCGGGGACGCCCACCACCCCCGAAGAGGTCTGTCGCGAGGTGCTTCCCGCGGACGAGGCCGCGCTCCGCGCCCATGTCAGGGCCTATCTTCCCGATGCCAACGGCCCCGTGTTGTCGGGGGCAGTGTGCCTCTACACCAACACCCCGGACGCGCATTTCTGGATCGACCGACATCCCCTCCACCCGCAGGTCAGGATTGTGAGCCCCTGCTCGGGGCACGGTTTCAAGTTTGCGAGCGCGATCGGGGAGATCGTCGCAGAGGAGGTGACCGGGGTGGGAAGCCGTTTCGACCTCTCGCTGTTCCGGTCCAGAGGAAGCCGTGCCGCGCAAGGAGCCTAGCCGCAGGCCTCCCCTGCCCCCTCGCACAGGGAATCTCCTCCCCCCTCCGCGCCAAGCGCTCCCTCGATCGTGAGCTCCGCCGCGCGCGCCCGGGGCCTCACCCCGCCACGGGAATCCGTTTCCGGGTGCGGATCTCGTTGATGAGCGACGGGATGGTGAACCGCTCCTCCTCGGGAACCGAGGGATCGCTCAGACGACGCTTGAGGTCTTCCATCTCCCGGTCGAGGGCCTGGTTCCTCAAGGTGGTCAGG
This sequence comes from Verrucomicrobiales bacterium, assembly GCA_003452185.1. Taxonomy (GTDB): domain Bacteria; phylum Verrucomicrobiota; class Verrucomicrobiia; order Limisphaerales; family UBA11320; genus UBA11320. Next base: position 3,673 of record DMJJ01000015.1, read on the forward strand.
AGGTC
>DMJJ01000604.1 GCA_003452185.1 Verrucomicrobiales bacterium
CTTGGCTCCTCCGTGCTCTTCCCCTCGATCATGTCCATGGGGGCCATCTGCGGGAGGGCGACATAGCCGCCGAAGGGAATCCAACCCAGGGCATACTCCACCCCGTTGATCTTCTTGGACCAGATCGGCTTGCCAAACCAGATCGCGAACCGCTCAGCCTTGAGCCCCCGCCAGCGGGCTGCCCAGAAATGACCAAGCTCGTGCACGAAGATCAGCACGTTGAACAGCGCCAGAACTTCGAGGCAGATAAAGACAAATCTCAGGATAGCCATGACTTGGAGCGATCAGACCGGCGCCTCCGCGGGGAGACATTGCGCCTTGCTGGCAGCGCCCCCCGCGGGATCCACCGACGCGGGGAGTATACGGTGCGTCCGGGGTGGCGCAACCCGGAATCACCCCCGGCCTCCCCGACCCGGGGGAACCCCGGGAGAGGAAATGACCGCTTTACTGAAGCCAACCCCCGGGTTCGAACGTCAAACAGGTTGTCAACCTACGGCTTGTTGCCACCGGCGAAACGGGTTAATACGGGGGTGGCAATCGAAACGACCTATGCCAGAGAAGCCATTTTCACAGATCGGACGAGACTTCCGCGAGTTCTACCAGAAGGGGACGGCGGCGTTGGAACGTCAGAACCTCGACTACGCCATCAGCATCCTGGAGCAGGTGGTGGCCCGTGAACCGGCGTTCCTCGAGGCCCGCCAGGCGCTTCGGGCCGCCCAGATCAAGAAGCACGGGACGGGGGGTGGTTTTTTTAAGAAGATGATCGGCGGCGCCAGCTCCTCCCCCCTCCTCGCCAAGGGACAGCTGGCCCTCCGCAAGGACCCTGCCGAGGCGATGGCCGTCGCGGAGCAGATCCTCGCCGGCGATCCCAACAGCGTCATGGGAAACAAGCTCCTCGCCGAAGCCGCCCTCGGGGCCGAGCTTCCCAAGACCGCCTGCTTCGCCCTGGAGATCGCCCGTCGCAACGCCCCCAAGGACCAGGAGCTCACCCGGAAATATGCCCAAGCCCTCGGGGCCGCCGGCAACGTCGACAAGGCCGAGCAAGTCTACCTCGACCTGATGCAGGCCAACCCGGGAGACCCCGACCTGGCCATGGAGTTCAAGAACCTCACGGCCCGCAAGACCATGGCGCAGCAAGGGTATGAAGCCCTGGCCGACGGGACCGGATCCTACCGGGATATCCTCCGGAACAAGGACGAGGCCGTGGCCCTGGAACAGGAGAACCGGCAGGTGAAGTCGGAGGACGTCGCCGGAAAGCTCATCGCCGACGGGGAGGCCCGCCTCGCGCGGGAGCCGGACAACATGCGACTCGTCCGCAGCATTGCGGAGCTCTACACCCAGAAGAAGGAGTTCGACAAGGCGATCGAATACTACCAGCGAATCAAGGCCTCCCCGGTGGGCAACGACCCCTCCCTGGACAAGGCCATCGCCGAGACCCTCAGCCGCAAGTTCACCCACCTGATCAGCCTCCTCGACCCGAGCTCCCCCGAGTACGAGCAGCAGAAGCAGGCGATCGAAACCCAGCGGCTCGAGTTCCAGGTCGCCGAGTGCCGCGAGCGGGCCGATAAATACCCCACCGACCTCCAGATCCGCTTCGAACTCGGGGAGCTCTGCTTCAAGGCGGGCAAGGTCACCGAAGCCATCCAGGAGTTCCAGAAGGCCCAGAACAACCCCAACCGGCGGCTCCAGTCGATCTGTTACCTGGGTCGCTGCTTCGCCAAGCGGGGGATGAACGACCTCGCCGCCCGCAAGTTCCAGGATGCCCTCAAGGAGAAGCTGGAGTTCGACGACGAGAAGAAGGAGCTGATCTACGAGCTGGGACGGGTCTACGAGGCCATGGGGAAGCGGACCGAGGCGATCGACCAGTTCAAGCTGATCTACGAATCCGATATCGGCTACCGCGATGTAGCCGCCAAGGTCGACGCCTACTACGCCGCCGGCGGGACCTAAGCGGCTGAAAATCAGTACTTGCAATCGCGGTCGGATGACTTAGATTACACCCCTGCTTTACGGCACGGATGCGAGCGTAGCTCAGCCTGGTAGAGCGTCACCTTGCCAAGGTGAATGTCGAGGGTTCGAATCCCTTCGCTCGCTCCATTTTCTCACGCCTTCCCCTCTGGCCTCCACTCTCCCGGGAACCGCAACAATCGCCCGTCAACGCCGTTGCACCCTCCACCCCCCCCTTGAGATGAAGGGGATCCGCCTCCTGAATCTTTGGGCGATTCGGGCGTCCAAACCCCCGACAACGTTGTACCGATGAGCCGTCACTACTCCATCCCTCTTCTGGCGGGTTTGTTCCTGGTCGTTCACTTCCCAGCCCGTGCCGAGTCGCCAATCCCCGCGAGCCGTGAGACCCCGTTCCGCGCGTTGCATGCCCCGGCTGTCGGGAACCCGGGCCCGGCATCGCTTGCGGACTGGGGGGCGCCCCGACTTCGGGTTGCTCCACACCCCGGGCCGCAGCCCGCAAACCTTCCGCTCCCCCCGGGGTTCGCCCTGGGAACCCCTCCGGCCCAGCCAGCCTGGGGGTCGGTCGTCGGCGGGACGATCCAGCCAGCGGACCTGGCCTCCTCCCCGACCCCGATCCTCTCCTTCGACAGCGTGCAGGATGACGGGACTTCCGCGGTCCCGGACACTTCAGGTGCCGTCGGCATGGGACAGATCCTCACCGTGCTCAACACCACGGTACGAATCCAGGGCCGGAACGGCGACCCCCTTTCCACCACCACCCTGGATGCCTTTTTCCAGCCGCTCCATGCCGATATTTTCACCTACGATCCGCGCTGCCTCCATGACCCGTATGGCTCCCGTTGGATCGTGACCGCCGGGGCCGATCCCGACCTTCCCGCTGCCGGCATCGCCCTCGCCGTCTCCAGCGCCGAGGACCCGCGCCAGGCCTGGTTTCGGTATTTCATCCCGGCGGACCCGGCCGGCCAGCTCTACGCCGATTCCCCGACCGTCGGGTTCAATCGTCGCTGGATCGTGATCCAGGCGAACCTCTACAACCGCGTGACCGGGGAGTTCGCGGAGTCACAGGTGATTGTTTTCGACAAGGCCGACCTGTACGCCGGAGGGGCCGGCACCTTCACCCGCTTTCGGCTTCCGGGCGCCGACTACGGCGGCAGCCAGATCCCGGCCACCACCCTCGACCCGACGCTCGACACCCTGCACCTCGTCAAGAGCTGGAACGGGAACTACGCCAATCCCCAGAGCCAGGCAGCCGAGGGGCTGCTCCGGATCTTCATCCTTTCCGGAGCCACCGGCTCCGAGGTCCTCACCCCGGGGAACTTCGTCAGCACGGCCCAGGATGGATCGCTTCCCCCGTTCGCCTGGGCGGACTTTCAGCCCGACGGGGCCGACCTCGGAGCCCAGTCCGCAACCCAGTCCCGAATCCAGCTCGGCGACTCGCGCATCCAGTCCGTCCTCTACCGGGGCGGCACCCTCTGGTGCTCCCAGACGGTCCTGGTGCCGGCCGCCAATCCAACCCGCTCCGGCGTGCAATGGTGGGAGATCTTCGAGGATGGGAGACTCTTCCAGCGGCATCTCATCGACGAGTCCAACGGCGGCTGGTCCTACGCCTACCCCTCCCTCGCGGTCAACAACCACTACGACGTTCTGGTCGGCTACAACGGATTCTCCCCCACCACGCACCCCAGCGCCTACTACCGCCTCTACCCGAACGACGGGTCCTACAACCATCCCCTCGGGGAGCAGCGGATGCGCGGTGGGCTTGCCCCCTACGTGGAGCTCTACAACGGGCAGAACCGCTGGGGGGACTGGAGCGCCACCTGCGTCGACCCCCTCGATGACGGAGCGCTCTGGACGCTTCAGGAGTATTCGATCCTCCCCACCCCGAGCGACCCCGGGCGGTGGGGTGTGGCCTGGGCCGAGGTGGTGGCGTCGCACGACCTGCGTCTCTCCCCCTTCCCCTCCACCAACGGGGTGGTTCCCGGGCAGATTCTCTCCCTGACCCTGGTGCTCAGCAACCAGTCCCCTTCCTTCGCCTACGACGCCGTCGTGACCCTCCCGTCGACGGCCGGGTGGGAACTCACCTCCGCCACCTCCACCAACGGGCTGGCCTGGGTGAGCAACGGGGTCGCCTACTGCAGCTTCGACCACGTGGGCCCCACCCCCCTTCGATGCACCATCAACGGACGTGTCACCGGGGCCACCCCGACCCTCTCGCTGCGGGCCACCGCCACCGCGCTGGGGCCCGATTCGGACCCCTCCACAGACACAGCCACGGCGGAGATCCCGCTCCTCAACGCCCCGCCGCTCACCCCCCCCACCCTCGCGGCCGCAGCCCAGGGGACCGCCTTCTCCATTGCGTGGCCGGCGGGGTACCTGGGGTTCGTGGTGGAGAGCCGGGAGGCCGCAGCGGGCGGCGGAGGCTGGACTCCCGTGTCCGTGGCGCTCGTGAACGACGGGACGTTGAGGCGGGCGACGCTCCCCCAGGCAGGCGGAACCCGCTACTTCAGGATCCGCTGGACCGGGGGGGGCAACTAGCTAGGTCGTCCGGCGAAGCAGACCGTCGAACGCGTGCGGATCCTCCCCCAGGGTGAACACCCGGTCGGCCAGATCGTTCAACGCATGCCGGGCTTCCTGGAACCGCTCTCCAAGGGTCTCGAACACCCCACCCAGATGATACCGCTCCGCGAGTCGATGGTGGCTGATCTCGCGAAAACTCGACCTCCCCAGGGCCTCATAATAGCTCAGGTCGGGAAACCCCCGGGTCTCCGCCCTGCGGCGGATTCGCTCCGGGAAAACCCCCGTCATGAACAACGACTGATTCCCCATGTGGGCCCGGATCGCAAACCGGCCGAGGTCGTCGGCGGTGCCCAAGGC
>DMJJ01000356.1 GCA_003452185.1 Verrucomicrobiales bacterium
ATGAAGAACTCCATCCCGTAGGCATAACCGACGATCGACCCGGTCCCGAGGATCACCTTGCACATCAACTCGATGTGCCGGACGGTGATCACATCCTCCAGCTTGCAGATGGAGCGGAGCGGAATCAGGAGCGTGAGCACCATGCCGAAGCCGGAGAAAATCGCGCCGGCGACGAAATAGGGCGGGAAGATGGTCGTGTGCCAGCCCGGAAGCTGGGAGACGGCGAAGTCGAATGAAACGATCGAGTGAACGGACAGCACCAGCGGCGTGCTCAAGCCGGCCAGCAGCAGGTAGGCCTTCTCATAATTGCGCCAGTGCCGGTTCGACCCGCACCACCCCATTGCAAAGAGCCCGTAGGCGAACTTCCGGATCCGACTCTTGGCGCGGTCGCGCATCGTCCCGAGGTCCGGGATCAGGCCCATGTACCAGAACAGGAGCGAGACCGTGAAGTAGGTCGAGACGGCAAACACGTCCCAGAGCAGCGGCGAGCGGAACTGCGGCCAGATCGAGTTGGCGTTGGGAAGCGGCAGGAGCCACCACCCGAGCCAGATCCGCCCGATGTGAATCAGCGGGTAAATGCCGGCGCACATGACGGCGAAAATCGTCATCGCTTCCGCGGCCCGGTTGATCGACGTCCGCCACTTCTGGCGGAGGAGGAAGAGAATCGCCGAGATCAGCGTCCCGGCGTGGCCGATGCCGATCCAGAAGACGAAGTTCGTGATGTCCCACGCCCAGGCGACCGGAATCTGCAGTCCCCACACCCCGACGCCGGTCGTCATGAGATAGAAGATCAGCGAGAACATGAACGTCGCCAGAAGGACGCTCGGGATGAAGAGGATCCACCACCAGGTGGGCGTCTTCGTCTCGGCGATCCCGCCGATGGCATCCGAGAGCCATCCCAGGGACCGCTTGTTGAGCACCAGGGGCTCGCGCTCCAGTTCCTTCGGCGTCCGGGGGACCGCCGACGCTGGGAGCGTGTTAGCGGGGGTCGACATCAGTGCGCTCCTTTCTTCTCACCATGAGCCTCGCCGGCGGCCGGGGCCTCGTGGCCACCCTCGTGGCCGGCCCCGCCGGAATGATGCTCCTCAAAGGGACTCGCGTTATCCTTGTCCATGTACTCCTTCACCGTGAGGGGAGTCTTGATGCGGTCGTAGTCGGGCATCGCGGGGTTCGGGTTGCGAACCTTCGCCAGATAGGTCGTGCGGGGGCGGGTGTCCAGGAACCCGAGCACCGTGTAGTCCCGCGGATGCTTCTTGAGCTGCGAGACCCGGCTGTTCGGATCGAGCAGATTGCCAAACACGATGGCCTCGGCCGGGCAGGCCTGCTCGCAAGCCACCTTGAACGACCCTTCGGGCACGGCGACGTTCCCGGAGGCGCGCGCCTTGACCTTCTGGGCAATCTTGGCCTCTTCGATCCGCTGCACGCAATAGGTGCACTTCTCCATGACGCCGCGCATGCGGACCGACACGGCCGGATTCTTCGCCAGCTTCAAGAGCTCCCACTCCTGCTCCGGACGATAGCCCTTGTCCGGGTTCTTGAACCACCGGATGACATCCCACTCGCCATCCGTGGAGTCCAGGGCGGGCGTCTTGTAGAACGGCCCCTTGAGCTGCTCGAGCGGACGCTTGTTGTAATCGAAGAAGTTGAAGCGACGAACCTTATACGGGCAGTTGTTCGAGCAATAACGGGTCCCGACGCAACGGTTGTAAGCCATCACGTTCAGACCCTCTTCATCGTGCACGGTGGCGTTCACCGGGCAGACGCTCTCACAAGGGGCATTCTCGCAGTGGAGGCAGAACATCGGCTGCGTCACGGCCTGCGGGTCATCGACCTGTTCCTCCAGGGTGCGCGGGATCTCCTGGTTGCCGCTGTAGTAGCGGTCAATCCGGATCCAGTGCATCTCGCGATTGCGATAGACCTGGTCCTTGCCGACGATGGGAATGTTGTTCTCGCTCTGGCAGGCGACCACGCACGTGGAGCACCCGACACAGGCGCTGAGGTCGACCGACATCCCCCACTGGTGGACATCGCTGTGAAGCATCGGCCCGGCCGGCTTCTTGCCGAGAGCCTTCTTCTTGTCATCGTACTCGGCGTAGGCGTTCTTGTAGAGACGCTCCGCCAGGTCCTGGCCATCCTCGCGCTTCTCCTTCGCGATATGGGCGGAATGGTGGGGTGAGTCGAGGTCGAAGTTGTGGGCAAACCGCGGATGATCCCGGAACTGCTCCAGGTTGGCCTCGCGGATGATCGGCCGACCTTCCATGGAGCCATGCTCCTGGGTGATCGAGAGCGGGAAAGTCCCGCCCGTGGCAACCGCCTTGGCCCCGGCGGCGAAATGCTCCGCCCCGGTCGCACGGATGGCGTAGGCGTTGAACCCGGTCGAGTTCTTGGCGCTGTTTCCACCGATCCGGCCGCTCTTCTGCCGGCCATACCCGAGGGCCACGGCCAGGGTGTTTTCCGCCAGACCTGGCTGGAGGAGGACGGGCCCCACGATCTTCCGGCCACCCAGGGTGACCTCGATCAGGTCCTTGTTCGTGACCTTCAGCGCGGCGGCGGTCTTCCGGCTCACCAGGATCGCGTTGTCCCAGGTGAGCTTGGTGATCGGGTCGGGAAGCTCCTGAAGCCAGCCGTTATTGTTGTAACGGCCGTCGTCCAGGGAGTAATCACGGTGGAACACCACCTCAAAGCTCCCCTCGGTGGGGGCCGCAACCGGTGTGTGCCCAGCCAGGGCCGTCGCGGCCCCCGCATAGTTGATCGAGGCGGCCGAGGCAGCCAGCGCGCTCCCCGACAGGAATCCGTCGTGGAGAAACTTCTTCCAGCGGTTTTCCAGGTCAGCCCCCGTACCGAAGGTGGCAAAGGTCTCCCGGACAATGTCGTGGGGGCGGGTGACCGCCGAGCCCGCAAGACGGGCCAACACCTCAAGCTCGGTCATCCCGTTGAACAGCGGCTCGATGAGCGGCTGAATCGCAACGTAGGTCCCGTCCGAGGTCCGAACATCCCCCCAGGCTTCGAGATAATGCGTTCCCGGAAGGTGCCAGTGGACACCGACAGAGGTCTCATCCTCGTGATACCCAAGACGCACCACCGTCCCCGCCTTGGCCTGGGCCTTCGCCCACTCGAGGTCGGCCGACGCGGTGTAGCCCGGGTTCGACCCCAGGATGACAAGCGTGTCAACCGATCCGCCGGCCAGCGACTTGGCCAGATCGGCCAGCGTCCCCGCCGCCAAGGAGGGAACCGGCTGGAGGAGCAGAGTGGAGCCAACGCTCCCCAGCGCCGCGTTGATCGCAAGCGCGAGGACGTGGACCGCCAGCGGCTGGCGATGCCCGGCCACCACGGCAACCTTCCCCCGATTCTCCGGCTTGGTCAGGTCTTTGGCGCA
>DMJJ01000257.1:0-2793 GCA_003452185.1 Verrucomicrobiales bacterium
CCCCATCCCCCTCCACCACCCCACCCACCTGCTTTGCAATCTCCGCAACGGTCATGGCCATGGCTCCGCCCTTTCACTGTTGGGGCACGGGTCGACGTCCTCGACGCATGCCGTGTTGGTCTTGACGCTGAAACAATCCAGGGTGCGAGCCAGGGGAGGGCGCAGGGGATCGGACTGCGGGCCCCGCCTCAGCAACCGGTCATCCTCTGCCGGGCCACATCCCAAACCTTGAGCCGGAAGCACCGGCAGACCTCGGCGGGGTGGAGCGACGTGCACTTCGGGGCCTGGAGCTCGGGGAGGGCTCGCATCGCCTCCGGCAGGCGGTAGAACGGGATCTTGGCGTTGAGGTGATGGATATGGTGGTAGCCGATATTCGCCGTGAACCAGGCCATCACCGGCCCAAGCCTCATGTAGCTCGATGACTCCAGGGCGGCCACCTCGTAGGTCCATCCCGAGTTGTCACGAAAGACCACACCCGGGAAGTTATGCTGCGCGTAAAACAGGTAGGACCCGAGGGCGTAGAGCACCAGGCAGGGGAGGGTTTGGAACAGCAGCAGGCCGGTCCACCCGGCCCGGGAGACCAGCAGGAACGCGATGGCGCCATGGACCAGCAGGGCCAGCAGGGAATCCCAGTGTTTCCGGGGATTTGCGATGAAGGGGGCGAGGCACATCCCGTAGAGAAAGATGAAGAGGTAGCCGAACATCACCGTCAGCGGATGCCGCATGAACAGGTAGCCGGCCCGTTCCCCACGGGATGCCTTCTGGTAGGCCTCGGAGGTCATGATGGGAAAGGAGCCGATGTGGGAGCCGCGGAGCCTGGAGTTATGGGCGTGATGATGGTTGTGGGAGGAGCGCCAGATGCTCGAGGGGCTGAGGGCCAGGATCCCGAAAACCCACATGAACCCGGCGGCGATGCGCGAGTTGTCGAGGATCGCGTAGTGCTGCTGGTCGTGGTAAATGACGAAAAGCCGGAGGGCGAAGAGGGCTGAGAGGAGGCTTGCGGCCACGCGGGCGACGGGGTGGGCCAACATCAGGGTGGCCGAGAGGCTGGCCGCCAGGAGTCCGGTGGTCGAGAGGAGGCACCACCAACTGCGGAGCGGTTGCTCGGAGGCAAAGGGGCGCGTGGCAAGGATCAGCTCCGCGCCGCTGCGCGGGACCCTGACCCCGGTGTCCATGCTCCCGGGCGTGACAGGCAGGCGGCATGAGGGCTCACACACGGGAGGAGTTTCCTGGTCGGCCCCGGACATGCTGGGTCGCTGAATCACGTGTCCGGAGAGTGACCGCTACCCATGCCAAGTGCAATCCCGCGTTTCCGCAAACCAACCCGCGCCCCGCCGGACCGTTCAGCGGGATGCCCCGGGGGGATCCCGCCGGATCACGGACACGAGGAGGGCGGCGCAAAGCCCCGCCACGGCCAGAAAGAGGAGGCCCGCGACCTGGGAGTGGAACCGCTCTTCCAGGGCAGTCTTGACGCTGGGAGCGACCAGCCCTCCCAGGTTTCCGATCGCGTTGATGGCCGCGATCCCTGCGGCGGCCCCCACGCCGCCGAGATAGTCGGTCGGGAAGGTCCAAAAGACCGGCTGCGCCGAGATGATCCCGGCAGTCACCAGGCAGAGGGCCGCGATGGCCGCAGCCGGGGGAAGCACGGCGGAGAGGGCGAGCCCAACGGCGGCGGCGGCCAGGGAGAGGCAGGCAAAGGTCCGGCGTCGCCCGCTCCGGATCGCCCACCTTGGGAGGAACGAGGCGGCAAGGATGGCCACGCCCCACGGGATGGCCGAGAGGAGCCCCACCCGGAGGCCCACCTTTTCGCCAACGAGCGCGCTGACCTGGGTCGGGAGGTAAAAAGCGACCCCGTAGCCGCAGATCTGGATCAGGAAATAGACCGAGGCGAAGTGCAACAGTCGCGGGCTGCGAAACACCTCCCCGAAGGTCACCGCCCCGCGCCCCACCTTCAACCCCTCCTCACGCGCCAGGGCCCGCCCCAGGGCCTCGCGCTCCGCCAGGGGCATCCAGGCGGCATCCCGGGGGCGGTCGGTGAGATAAAAATAGGCCCAGATCCCCACAACCGCGGCGGCCAACCCTTCGACGGCGAACATCAACTGCCACCCCTGGAGCCCGAGGACCCCGTCCAGGTCGAGGAGCAGCCCCGAGATGGGGCCCCCGAGCATCATCGCGAGCGGGGAGCCGAAGTAGAACCTCGCCATGACCTCACCCCGGTCGCGCTCGGGAAACCAGTAGGTCAGGAAGAGGATCGATCCCGGAAAGAATCCCGCCTCGGCGGCCCCGAGCACGAGCCGGAACACGGTGAACCGGGTGTCGGTCCTCGCGAACACCATCGCCGCCGCAACGAGGCCCCAGACGATCATGATCCGCGCCATCCAGCGGCGCGCCCCCACGCGATGCAGCACCAGGTTGCTCGGGATCTCGCACAGGGCATAGGTGAGAAAGAAGGCCCCAGCCCCCAGGGCGAACGCGGCGTTGGAAACCCCGGTTGCAGCCTGGAACGCCTGCTTCGCATACCCGATGTTCGCCCGATCCAGGTACGAGAGGACGTACATGAGGAGGAGGAACGGGATGAGGCGGCCCCGGGCCCGCCGCACCGCCCCGGCGACGAGACCCGCCTCCGTGGGAAGGCTCGTGTCCGGGTTGGTCATTCCACCGGGAGGCGGTAACAGGCAGCCTCCTTGTCGTTTCGCACCACCAGGTACTCGCCCGCCAGGGCCGGCGGATTCCAGGTCTTCCCGGTGAGCGCCGGAAACCGGGCCAGCTCCCGGAGCCCCTCCGGATTCGGGT
>DMJJ01000257.1:3045-3576 GCA_003452185.1 Verrucomicrobiales bacterium
CTCCGGATTCGGGTCGACCAGCACCACGCTCCCATCCTCCGCCAGCAGGAGGAGCCGGGACCCCACGAGCAACGTCTGCCCATGACCGTAGCGGCCCTCCTTCCAGCGAAGCCCCCCGGTCTCGGCGTCGAGGCATGCCAGGATCCCGTCATCCAGGCCGTACAGATTCCCCCCGTAGGGGACGGGGTTTGTGAACTTGGCCTTGAGACGGTTCCCCTTCCAGACCTCCGAGGCGGACCACTTGCCCGAGTCGTCCCGCCGGATCCTCACCCGGCCGCTTCCGGTGCCGTAGCCGCTCGAGAGAATCACGTCGGTGGGGCCCGCCACCACGGGCATCGCGATGTGGGGATGCCCCCCCGGCCAGCGGAACTTCCAGAGCTCGGCCCCGGTTTGGAGGTCGTGGCCGACGAGCGATCCGGAGAAGAGCAGAATCTGCGGCACCCCATCGAGTGTTGCGACGAGGGGGGAGCTGTAGCTGTCCCCCTCGTTTCCGGCGCTCCAGGCCGGCTCGCCGCCCGCCAGTGGGTAGGC
>DMJJ01000427.1 GCA_003452185.1 Verrucomicrobiales bacterium
ATAACTTTGGGAACCGTATCAGATGCGGTGACGCGGAGACGCAGGGACGCGGACTGAGAAGAGGATTTCTAATTGTGAGGGCTACCGCTCAGGGCTTGGGGCGAGCAAGGGGGGAGATCGCCGCCACGAAGGGAAGAACCGAAAGGGCTTCTTTCTGCTCCTCTCCTGGCGTCCGCGCCCCCGCGTTACCGCATGCGATTGGTGAGGAGGACGCCGATGGAGGAGAAGAGCACGTTCGGCCCCCAGGCCGCGATCCACGCGGGAAGCCGGCCGCCGGTGCCGATCGAGAGGCCGAATCGGAGGAGCAGAAAGTAGGCGAAGCAGATGAAGACGCTTGCCGCGACTCCGACGAAGGCGTTGCGGCGCCCCGCCGGCGCCCCGAACGGAATGGCGATGAGCACCACGACCAGGCAGGTCCAGGGGGCGGCCAGCCTCCCGTGGAGCTGGGTGAGGAGGGGAGCCTCACGGCGGGTGTCGTTCGGATGGAGCCGGCGATAGTCGACGATCTCCTTGACCGAGAGCTGGGGCCGCTTGGTCGCCTGGTTGAAGTTGGAAAAGAGACGATCCACCTTCAGCGAGCTGCGGATCTGGTCGGGGGTTTCGGTCAGCTCGGCGAGCTCGAGACGATTCGTCACCGTGCGGCTCGGGGCGATACCCTGCTGGTTCGGCAGGGTGGTGTCCACCACGTCGCGGAACACCCACCCATCCCCGGTCCATTCCCCCGTACGGGCCACGATCTGCCGCTCACCTCCCCCCGCAAGCCTCCACCCGAGGTGCAGCGCGGTCATCTCGCCGGTCAGGACGTTGTAGGTGTCCATCTGCCAGACGCGGCCTGCTCCGGAGACGAACCCAAAATTCTGCAACACCCGCGTGTCGGCGGCGGCTTGGGCCGGCTGGTGCCGATGCCGGATCGCATCGGCCGCCTCCGCGCTCCGCGGCCCCCAGACCTCGCTGATCGCCATGAGCCACAGGCTGCCGGTGACGCCGACCAGGAGGTACGGGAGACAGATCCGCCAGATGCCGATTCCGGCGGCCCGCATCGCGGTGATCTCATGATGTCGCGCGTGGTTCGTGAGGGTGTAGAGCAGCGAGAGGAGCATTGCCACCGGAAGGACCGTGGTGAGCAGCTCTGGAAGCTTCCAGAGATAGAACTCGACGCAGTCCTTGAGCTTGAGGTGGTCCCGCTGCAGCTCGGGAAGCTCCTGGAGCAGGTCGAACGAGATCCAGAACAGGAGAAAACCCGCCAGGCAGTAGGCAAACGGGATTGAGAACTCGCGCAGCAGATAGCGATCAAGGAGCCGCATTCTGGAATCACCGTAAAGGGATCCCGGGGTGTTGACGATCAAAGACTTTGATGGCCGACAAAACACTATCCACGGGTTCCCGGTTCGACTACTCATTGGACTCGATGGCACGCATCCAGCAGATCCTTGGGGCCTGGCGTCAGGCCGTTCCCGCGCTTCTTTCCGCCCTGCTGCTCCTCGGCTGCGGCCGCACCGGGTCTCCCCCCCCGCAGGGGGATCGGACCGGTGGTGGGGCGGCTGCGTACCCGCTCCCGGATCCGCCGCTCGTCTACCCCTGCGAGCCGGGTCGGCCCGGCGGGCGCCTCGTGATCGCCACGTTCTCCGACCCCAAGACCTTCAACCCCATCACCCAAAACGAGCAATCCTCGGACGACATCGTCCGGATGCTCTTTTCCGGGATGGTGGACTACGATGTCCCGAAGCAGGCCGCACGGCCGGCCCTTGCCGAAAGCTGGAGCGTGGCCCCCGACCAGCGGACCTGGACCTTCAAGCTCCGGAAGAACCTCCGCTGGAGCGACGGGCATCCCCTGACCGCCGAGGACGTGGTCTTCACCTGGCAGGTGATCTACGACACCAACATCAACTCGGTGATGGTCGACATCTTCCGGATCGACGGGAGGAATTTTGACGTGAGCGCCAAGGATGACCTTACCGTGCAGATCGTCACACCCGAGGCCTATGCGCCGTTCCTGGTATACGCGGGGGGCGTCCCGATCATCCCCAAGCACATCCTGGCCGAGTCGGTGGCGAAGACCAACTTCGTCTCCGCCTACGGGATCAACACCCCGGCCGCGCAGCTCGTGGGAAGCGGGCCGTTCCGGCTCAAGGAATATAAACCTGCCGAGAAGACCCTCCTGGAGCGGAACCCCTATTTCTACGGGGTCGACAGCAAGGGGCAGCGGCTTCCGTACTTCGACAACGTGATCTACACCGTGGTGCCCGACATGAACGCAATGTCGCTACGGCTGTTCAGTGGCGAGAGCGACGTGCACGAGGCGGTACGGCCGGATGAGTACGAGCGGTTCAAGTCCGAGGCGGCCAAGGGGAAGTTTGTCCTGCACGACCTTGGGCCGGGGCTCGATCGGTCATTCCTGTTCTTCAACATGAACACCAACCGGAACCCCACCACCGGCAAACCGTACGTCGATCCGGTGAAGCTGAAGTGGTTCCGCAACGCGAAATTCCGCCAGGCCATCTCCCACGCCATTGACCGGGAGGGGATCTGCCGGACGATCCTCGGCGGCCGTGCCGAGCCGAACTACAGCTTTGGATCGAAAGCCAACCTGCGTTGGTACAATTCCAATGTGGTGGAGTATCCCTTCAGCCTGGAGAAGTCGCGCGCCTTGCTCAAGGAGATCGGCATCGAGGACCGGAATGGGGACGGGAAGCTCGAGGATGCCGAAGGCCACCCAATCCAGTTCCTGATCCACACCGTGCTGGGGAATCCGCTCCGGGAGAAGATCGTCGTCCTTCTTCAGTCCGACTTCAAGAAGCTGGGCCTGGACGTGACCACCAAGCTCATGGACTTCAACAATCTTGGCGACCGGATTTACTCCAGCTTCGACTACGAGGCAATGCTCGCCGCCCTGGGGGGGGGTGACACGGATCCTGCCTCCAGCATGAACGTCCTGAGGTCCGACGGATTCAGCCACTGGTGGTTCCCGCGGCAGAAGTCCCCCTCCACCGAGTGGGAGGCACGGATCGACCAGCTGATGAGCCTGCAGGTTCGGACCCTCGACTACGGCGAGCGGAAGAAGGCGGTGGACGAAGTCCAGTCGATCATGAACCGCGAGCTTCCCTACATCTACACCGCCTCTCCGCTTCACGCCGCCGCGATTCGCTCCGACATCGGGAATGTCCGTGCCACCGTCCTGACCACGCATCGCGTCACCTGGAACGCCGAGGAGCTCTACTTCAAGAAGTAGGCCTCGCGTCTGGGGGGGCACAAACCTCTCGGCTTTGGCTCCGGGATTGGATAGAGATCCCCCCGTATGCCACGCATTCCTCTGGTCTCCCGCAGGAGGGCAGCCCTCCTGCCCGCATCGGTGCCGCTGAGCCTGCTCCTGCTTCTCCTCCCGGCCGCGACCCCTCAGGCTCCGGCGGCCGCGCCCGTCGCTCCGCGGGTTGCGACGTGCGAGCCCGGGGTCCGGGGCGGGCGCCTGGTGCTTGCGGAATTTGGAGACCCCAAGACCTTCAATCCCGTGATGGCCAACGAGACCTCCAGCACCGACATCATCTACAAGATGTTCGACGGCCTCGTTCACAAGGATCACGCAACCCAGGAGCTTTCCCCAGGGCTCGCCGAGTCGTGGTCGGTCGCGCCCGACCAAAGAACCTGGACCTTCCACCTTCGAAAGGGGCTTCGATGGAGCGACGGCCACCC
>DMJJ01000106.1 GCA_003452185.1 Verrucomicrobiales bacterium
GGAGGGGGCGACAGCGTGAAGGCGCTGAACCAGGCCGGCCTTGGCGACAAGGTCACGTTCATGAGCACCGGAGGCGGGGCGAGCCTTGAGTTCCTGGAAGGGGCGGTGCTCCCGGGTGTCGATGCCCTGAGCGATCGCAAGTGACCCGCGGGAGAGAGAGCCGAAAACTTCAACCTTACTGATTTTGTGGAAAAAGAACGCAAGCTGATCATCGCGGGTAACTGGAAGATGAACAAGAACGTCGCTGAGGCCTTGGACCTGATCCAGGGGCTCAAGCGGGAGCTTGTTCAGGTAAAGGAGGTCGACATGGTGGTCTGCCCCCCCTTCACCGCATTGTCCGAGGTTTCCAAGCAGATCCTCGACTCCAACCTCCGCCTGGGGGCTCAGAACATGAGCGAGCATTCCGGGGGAGCCTACACCGGGGAAGTGGCTGCGATGATGCTGAAGGAGTTTTCGGTCCGGTACGTCATTTTGGGCCACTCCGAGCGCCGTCAGTATCAGAAAGAGTCGGATGAGTTGATCTCCAAGAAAGCCCTGGCGGCCCACGCCGTCGAGCTCAAGCCGATCATCTGCGTTGGCGAGACGCTGGCTGAGTTGGAAGGGGGCAAGACTGAGCAAGTGCTTGCAACCCAGATCCGTGGAAGCCTTGCGGGCCTCACCAAGGAGCAGATGGGAGAGACAGTCATCGCGTACGAGCCGGTCTGGGCGATCGGCACCGGCAAGACCGCCTCGACCGAACAGGCCCAAGGGGCCCATGCCTACATCCGGTCATTGATTGCCAAGCAGTTCGATGATACTGTAGCCCGCCGCGTGAGGATCCAGTATGGCGGGAGCGTAAAGCCGGCCAACGCCCGGGAGTTGATGAGCCAGCCCGACGTGGATGGCGCCCTGGTGGGTGGGGCCGCGCTGGAAGTCCGGAGTTTTGCCGATATTATCAAGAATTCGATCTGAGCCGACTAAGAGAGAGAGACAGAGCTAGAGATAGAACCAATACGCTATGAACTTCGTCATTGTCCTTTTGACCGCGATCCTGCTGCTCGATTGCGCCTTGTTGATCCTCCTGGTGTTGATCCAGCTTCCGAAGAAGGAGGCCGGAATGGGCTTGGCGTTCGGTTCCGGGGCCACGGATGCCCTGTTTGGTGCCGGGAGCGGCAATGCCCTCACGAACCTGACCAAGTATGCCGCCGGCGTCTTCTTCGCCCTCGTGGTCCTGATCTCGATCCTGGCTCAGAGCACCTTCAAGAAGAACACCTCCGCCTTTGATGCCGCCCTGAAGCAGCAGGCCTCGAAGCTGATGGAAAGCCGCCCGGCCGCCACCAATGCCGCGCCGGCGGCCACGCCTGCTGCCGCCACCAACAAGTTTGTTCCGCTGAGCAGCGGGAGCAACGCTGCGCCTCAGGCCCCGAAGTAACCGGACGCCGAGAGGGCCTTGGCCCATTGAATTCAGACGGGGGCGGATTTACCGAATCCGCCCCCGTCCTGCGTACAGATTCATCCGACCCTCGCGCAGGAAACCGATCAGGGTGGTGCCGGCGCGGCGGGCCAGGTCAACCGCCAGGCTCGACGGAGCGCTGACGGCGGCGACGACGGGGATCCGTGCGGCAAGGGACTTTTGAACGATCTCAAACGAGGCCCGACCGCTGACGAGGAGGATCGAGGCATCAAGGGGGATCGAGCCGGTCAGGAGCGCGTGGCCGATCACTTTGTCCACGGCGTTGTGACGGCCGACATCCTCCCGGAGAACCAGCAGCTTCCCCTGCCGGTCAAACAGGGCCGCGGCGTGCAGCCCCCCCGTCCGGTCGAACGTCGGCTGGGCGGATCGCATCAGGGACGGGAGGGACCGCAGGAGGGAAGCCCGGATGTGAAACCCGGTCGGGAGTTTCCGAAACCGCCGGCACACGGCCTGGATGGAGGCCTTGCCGCAAAGCCCACAGCTCGAGGAGGTGAAGACGTGGCGGGTGAGGGAGGGAAAATCGACCGTGACCTCGGGACGCAGGAACAGGTCGATCGAATTCCCCCCCGGGTTGCGCGGGTTCGGGCGGATCGTCGCAATGTCGGAGGCCCGCGAGAGCACCCCCTCGGTGAGGAGGAACCCGGCGGCCAGCTCCTCGTCATCCCCGGGAGTCCGGAGGGTGATGCTGACGGCGCGTCCCTCGATCCGGATCTCGAGCGGTTCCTCGGTGGCCACTTCGTCCGACTCGCGTCGGGGGGGGGCGTTGCCGCCAACCTTCCAAACCAGGATCCGGGTCGACTTCACGGGCGTCGGGGGGGAATGGGTGGACGGTTGCGTGGCTAGCGCCGGCGGCCGCCGAAAATCCCGCCTAGCACCCCGCGGATGATCTCCCGTCCGAGCGTGCTTCCGATGCTCCGCACGACGCTCTTGGCCATGGCAGTGGTGAGGTCCTCGGGCTGGCGTCCACCGCCGCCGGTGCGGCGCGGGAGCGCGGGGGAGGCCGGCGGGGTGGGGGAGGAACCGCCGCCGAACAGGCTGCTGAAAAAGCCTCCGCCGCCCCCCTGGGGAGTCGGCTGCCCCTGGGGTGCGGGATGCCCGTGCGCGGCGAGGAGCTTTTCATATGCCGACTCCCGGTCGACCACCTTCTCGTACACGCCGGCAACGATCGAGTCCTTGAGGATCTGCTGTCGCTGGGCCGGCGAGATCGGTCCCGCCTGGCTCTCGGGAGGCCGTATGAAGGCACGCTGGGTGATGGAGGGTTGCCCCCGTTCGTCGAGGAAGGAGACGAGTGCCTCGCCGACTCCGAGTTCCAGGAGCACCGACTCGGTGTTGAGTTTCGGGTTGGGCCTGAAGGTTTCAGCCGCGGCCTTGACCCCTTTCTGATCCCGGGGGGTGAAAGCCCGCAGGGCGTGCTGGACCCGGTTTCCCAGCTGTCCCAGGACCTGGTCGGGAATGTCGCGCGGGTTCTGCGTCACGAAATACACTCCCACCCCCTTGGAGCGGACGAGGCGGACCACCTGCTCGATCTTCTCGAGCAGGGCAGGGGGGATGTCGTTGAACAGGAGATGGGCTTCGTCGAAGAAGAACACCAGCTTCGGCTTGGGAAGGTCCCCCACCTCGGGAAGGCGCTCGTAGAGGTCGGAGAGCAGCCAGAGGAGAAACGTCGCGTAGATCCGAGGCGACTGCATCAGGCGATCGGCCGCAATGATGTTCACGTACCCGCGTCCCTGGGGATCGGTCTGGAAGAGGTCATCGAGGTTGAGGGCCGGCTCGGCAAAAAACTTCTCCGCCCCCTGCTGTTCCAGCGTCATCAGGCTCCGCTGGATCGATCCAACACTGGCAGAGGAAATCCGGCCGTACTTCAGGTTGAACTCAGCGGCGTTCTCCCCGACGTACTGCAGCATCGATCGGAGGTCCTTCACGTCGAGGAGCAGAAGGCCGTTTTCGTCGGCGATCTTGAACACCAGGTTGAGCACCCCTTCCTGTGTTTCGTTGAGCTGAAGGAGCCGGGAGAGCAGCAGCGGGCCCAGCTCCGAGAGGGTGGCGCGGACCGGGTGACCCTGCTCCCCGAACACGTCCCAGAGGGTGACGGGGCATCCGGCGGGCTTGAAGTCGGCCAGCTTGAGCTGTTTCACCCGGTCGAGGATTTTCGGGTTCGTCCCCCCGGGCTGGCTGATCCCGGTGAGATCCCCCTTCACGTCGGCCATGAACACGGGGACCCCGATTCGGCTGAAATTCTCTGCCAGCACCTGGAGGGTGATGGTCTTGCCCG
>DMJJ01000355.1 GCA_003452185.1 Verrucomicrobiales bacterium
TACGTGATCGCCGCCGTGGTGGTCGGCGGCACCAGCCTCAGCGGGGGGGAGGGAAAAATGCTCGGAACCCTGACCGGCGCCTTCACCATCGCAGTCATCCAGAACGGGATGAACCTGACCAACGTGGAGAGTTATACCCAGAAGGTGGTCCTGGGGCTGGTGATCCTGGGAGCGGTTCTGCTGGACAAGATCCGCCACGCGCCCTGACCACGGCCGCCCGCTCCCACGCCCGGACAACCCTCCAAGGAACCTTCCCCCGCGTTCGCTCAGGGCGCCGGCACCACGCGAACACGGACAAAGGTGGCCGGTCCCCCCGGGCGGGAAACAACGGCAGCGGCCTCCCCCGTGACCCCCACGGAAACCGTCCGGCCGACGAGGTAAGGACCCTGCAGGCTCGCGCTGACCAGGACCTCATACTGATGCCCGGCGACAGCCGACCACAACACCTGGATCGAGGAGGAGACCCTCCCCGGCAGCACGCGCGTAACCTGGAGCACCGAGGTGGAGTCGTTGGCGGAGGTTCCTGCCAGATACTCGGCGATATTCGACATCCCATCCCCATCCAGGTCCGACGCCGCATCGTCGGCCAACCGGTCCAAACCATTCGCCACCTCGTAATCGTCAGGGATCCCATCCCCGTCGGTGTCGATCCCGGGAAGGGTCGTCCCCCCGGAGGAGGTGACGCGATCCCACCAGACCAGATCCTCCACCGCAGGGGGCGCGAGCGGATCCACAACCCGCAGGCTGGTGGTGATGGATTGATAAAAGAGGCTGAGCGACTCGGACGGCTCCCCCCCACCCGACAGCCAAGCCAATTCAGGCCCGCTCCGCAGGCCATTGGCGGAACACGACGCAGACGTGGGTCTTGTCGAGGACTGAAAACTCCAGCGCCCCCCAGGGCCTCATCGTGACCCGGGGGAGATTTGGGTGCAGGAGGTCCGGCCGCCGTGCCGAGATCTCCTGAAAAGACTGCTCGATCGTATCGGTCTCGATCGCGATCTCCGGACGATCCTTCGCGGCGTATTCGGGACTCTCGACCACGTAGGCCTTCGCTCCATCCCGCCCCACCACCGCCAGGTCGTCATCCCGGTAAAGCACCGTGAAGCCAAGTCCGCTGACGAAAAGGTCCAACCCTTCCTCCATCCGATTGAAGAACACCTTTGGAATCAGCCTGATCATCATAATTGAGTTGGGGTTGCCCGGCCTGCGACCGTGGAGTCTTACGACGATCCCGAGCCCGGCTCAATACGCGAGTTGCCCCCGGCGAACCGGGCCTCGCAGGAGGGTTGTCGAGGGGACCGGGATCCCCTACCCTCGTCGGATGTCCTCCATGCGAACCCGCCCGATCCCCGCGCAGGCCGCGGCCTTGAGACTGACCCTGGCCCTGTTTGCGGGAACGTTGTCGGCCACGGCATCCGGGGCCGGCTCCGACTGGCCGGAGTTCCGCGGCCCCCACGGCGACGGCACCTCCGCCGCCACCCGGCTCCCCCTTGAGTGGAGCGAGACCAACCACGTCGCGTGGAAGACCGCCATCCATGGCCGGGCCTGGTCCTCGCCTGTCGTCTGGGGCCCGCAGGTCTGGGTCACCACGGCGAGCGAGGATGGCCGCGCCCTCCACGCCGTGTGCGTCGAGAAGGAAACCGGGCGGATCGTGAGGGATCAAAAACTGTTCGACGTCGAGAAGCCACAGTTTGCCCACAAGTTCAACAGCTACGCCTCCCCGACCCCGGCGATTGAGAAGGGGCGGGTCTACGTGACGTTCGGCTCTCCGGGCACCGCCTGCCTGGACACCTCCACCGGCAAGGTTCTCTGGGAGCGGCGGGACTTCGTTTGCAATCACTACCGCGGCGCCGGTTCCTCGCCGATCCTGCACGGTGGGCTGCTCTTCCTGAACTTCGACGGCAGCGACCACCAGTTCATCGTCGCCCTGGACAAGCGGACCGGGCGTACGGTCTGGCGCAAGGAGCGTTCGGTCGATTACCAGGACCTCGGGCCCGACGGCAAGCCCGCCTCCGAGGGGGACTGGCGGAAGGCCTTCGCCACCTGCCAGGTCGCCACCCTCGCGGGGGTTCCAACCCTCCTCAGCCAGGGGGCGAAAGCCTTCTACGCCTATCTCCCCACCACCGGCGAGGAGCTCTGGCGGGTCGAGGAGCGGACCAGCCACAGCGGGGGCACACGGCCCGTGGCGGGAGGGGGACTCGTCTACTTTCCCTCCGGGTGGTCCCAGGGGCTGATCCTCGCCCTCCACCCCGGCAAGCGGGGGGAGTCGCTGGATGTCAACGCCGCCACGCCCCCCCCCACCCAGCTCGGCGTCGCGTGGAAGACGAAGCGGAACGTGCCGAAGAAACCGTCGTTGCTGCTTGCCGACGGGCTTCTCTACGCGATTGACGACAACGGGGTGGCCACCTGCTGGGAGGCCGCCACCGGGGCTGTGGTCTGGAACGAACGGATCGGCGGCAATTACTCGGCTGCCCCGGTCGCGGGAGCGGGGCGCCTGTACTTCTGCAGCGAGGAAGGGAAGACCACCGTCGTGGCCATGGGCCGGGAGTTCAAGAAGCTTGCCGAGAACACCCTCGCCGACGGGTTCATGGCCTCCCCCGCCATCACCGACAGCTCACTGATCCTCCGGACCCGCACCGCCCTCTACCGAATCGCCCCCTGAGGCCGGCCGCCGCAGGCGGACGGAGGGACGGGATTCACAGCCCGGCCCTGCCGGTCCCCCGTCCGCAGGACTGCCAGCTTGACACCCCGAGGGTGGCCCGCGGACTGTTGCTGCGATGTCCTCATCCCGCAGTTCCTCGACCGCCGGCACCCCGACGCCGGGTTCCCAGAGACTTCTCTCGCTCGACGCCCTGCGCGGCTTCGACATGTTCTGGATCGTGGGCGCGGAAGAGCTCGTCCGCGGGCTTGAGAAGGTGACGTCGGGCGGGCTTCTTGGCCTCGTTGCCGACCAGCTCCGGCACAAGGCCTGGGAGGGGTTTCATTTTGAGGACCTGATCTTCCCTCTGTTCGTCTTCATCATCGGGGTGTCGCTGGTCTTCTCGGTCGGCAAATCGCTGCAAACGGCCGGCCGCCCGGCCACCGTCGTTCGGATCCTTCGCCGATCTGCCCTGCTCTTCCTGCTGGGGCTGCTGTACTACGGAGGGCTCTCCCACCCGTTCGAAAAGATCCGCCTGCTGGGAGTGCTGCAGCGGCTCTCGCTCTGCTACCTCTTCGCCAGCCTGCTGTTCTGCTTCCTCAAGCCCCGGGCCCTGGTGGCGGTCTGCGCCGGGCTCCTGGTCGGCTACTGGGGGCTGCTCTCCTTCGTCCCGGTGCCGGGGCACGGGGCAGGCAATTTCGCGGAGGGGGCGAACCTCGCCAACTATGTCGACAAGCTCTACCTCCCGCTCCACCGGTATGACGGGGATCACGATCCGGAGGGGCTGCTGAGCACGCTGCCGGCAATCGCCAGCTGCCTGCTCGGGGTCTTCGCCGGCCTCATCGTCAAGAACCCTGCGTTTTCCGACCGCCGCCGGGTCGGAACCCTCCTGGCCTGCGGAGCGGGGTGCCTGGCGGCCGGATGGCTCTGGCATCTGAATTTTCCGGTGATCAAGAAGATCTGGACCTCCTCGTTTGTGCTCGTTGCGGGAGGCTACAGCTTCCTCCTGCTGGCGGCGTTCTACCAGGTGATCGACGTCTGGAAGTTCCAGAAGTGGGCCACCCCGTTCGTCTGGATCGGGGTCAACCCGATCATGATCTACTTTGGGGGGAAGTTCATCGACTTCGAAGGGCTGGCGAAGCTCTTCGTGGGAGGCCCGGTGGCGGCGGCCTGCGGCCCCTACGCCGAGCTACTCCTCGGCCTGACCTCGCTTTTCTTCGGCCTCTGGTTTCTTCGGTTCCTCCACCAGCGTCAGATTTTTCTCCGGGTCTGAGCCGGGCCGTGGGGGGAGGAGCCCCCCCGATTCGACTCCCGCCAGCCCCTGTGCTACAGTGACGGCCTGATTATCCAGGCACCCGGGCTCCGGTCCGCAGGGGCGGCACTTCCGCTCGGCTGCCATCGGATACATGGAAGAACCGAGTTGTCATGAGATCAAGTCGTGCCCTGTCGCTCCTCACAGCGACAATTCTCTCCTCCCCGGCAGCGCTTCAGGCGGCCAGCATCACTCCGATCCCAATCCTCCCGGGCAAGGCAGCCTGCACGGTCGCGGGGGTGAGCGGGGAGGGTCGCGTGGTGGCGGGAACGGCCACGGACCGAAACGGGCTCTCCGGACAGGCCTTTCGCTGGACGGCGACCGACGGGGCGACCAGCCTCGGCCTCCTGCCGGGCGGCAGCACCAGCGTCGCCCGCGCCATCAGCCGCGATGGAACAACCATTGTCGGGGAGGCCACCTCGACAGCCGCAGCCGTCATCGGGGGCACTGAGGCCTTCCGCCACCGCGACGGCGTCATGACAGGGCTCCATACCCCGATCTTCATGGATCAGGCCTTCGCCGTGAACGCCGACGGGTCGCTCGTGGTCGATTCGAATTCCAGCCTCCGATGGACCCCCGCCGCAGGGGTGGAACAGAACGTGGTCCCGTACGCCTGCTACGGGGTAAGCGATGACGGGAGTGTCGTGGTCGGGCGCAGCAGCGGGTTCGTGGCGCAGCGCTGGACCCCGGCCGGAGGCGTTGTGAACCTCCCGGTTCCCGGGCCCGGCAGCAGCGTAGCCAACGCCGTGAGCGGGGATGGGACCGTGGCGGTGGGAAACCGGAACAACATCGCCTGCTACTGGAATGCGGGTGACGGGTTTGTGAGCATCGGAACCCCCGGCGTGATTAGCACCGCGCTGGCCGTGAACCATGACGGGGGGGTGATTGTGGGCCGGGCGAACATCGGCACGGGCGGCGCCACCGTGGCGTTCGTCTGGACCCCCAAGGGCGGGATGCAAAACCTGGCCACGCTCCTCCTCTCTCAGGGCGTTGACCTCAGCGCGTGGCTTTACAAGGGGCAACCCTCCCTCGTCGAGGCCACGGGAATCAGCGCCGACGGACGATACGTGATCGGCAATGGCACCAAGCAGGGATTCCTGGTCGACCTCCAGTCCGCCCCCGCCCTTTCCGCGCTGGAACAGTGGCGCCAGGCGGCCTTCGGGAGCCCCGGGAACAGCGGAGCGGGGGCCGACACCGCCGATCCCGACCACGACGGGCTGCCAAACCTTCTCGAATACGCCCTTGGAACCAGCCCGACGCAGGCGGCCCTCACGCCCCCGCTCTCCACCCGCTTCACGGCAGGGCATCTCACCCTTGGGTTCAGCCGCGTGGCAGACCCGGCCCTGACCTACACGGTCCAGGCGGCCACCTCCCTGGCCCCCCCCGACTGGACCCCCATCTGGTCCTCCACCGGGGCGGCCAATACCGCCGGCCCAGTGGAGGTTTCCGACCCCGCGACGCCCTCCGGGACGCCCGTCCGGTTCCTCCGGCTCTCCGTGCAATACTGAACCGCGGCGAGCGCCGACTCCCTCTCGCCGAGGTCTCCCGACAGGTGTCCACACACCGGGGAGGGCCCGCAGAGGACAGGAGGCGTGGTGCTGGACCCAGCATCAACCTGTGGATGGTCACTCCACCCCGAAGGTCCTCTACCGAAGTGCCGACGAGGTGACCGTGCCAAAGGTCGACATCCCCCGGTAGGCCGGCACGCGTGGAGTACCCCCCTGCCCTGGCCGCGGGGCAAACTCCTACTTCCCCAATCCCCCTTCCCGTGCTTCACTCCACCGCGGGTCCCGGCAGTCACGCAACATGACAATGCCCTCAAAACAGAGCATGCAGCTCACCCTTGAGCCAACACCGACGCAGCGTGCGATCGCGCAGCCTCGGGGCTGCGGCACGTCAGGATCGTTGTACAGGCCACGTCAGCCCGTGCCCCACTGCCGACCCCCATGGGACGGCGCGGACCGCCCCCCTCACACGACCACCCCCACCCACTGATACGGAGCAACACCATGTCCACCCCGACTGAATCCAAGTGCCCCTTCAACCACGCCGCCGGCGGCGGCACGGCCAACCACGACTGGTGGCCGAAACAGCTCAAGCTCGACCTCCTGCGCCAGCATTCCTCGAAATCCGACCCCATGGGTGGAGGCTTCGACTACGCCAAGGAGTTCAAGAGCCTCAACTACGCAGCCCTCAAGAAGGACCTCGCCGCCCTCATGACCGACTCCCAGGACTGGTGGCCGGCTGACTTCGGCCACTACGGGCCCCTCTTCATCCGCATGGCCTGGCACAGCGCCGGCACCTACCGGACGGGCGACGGACGCGGCGGCGGCGGGCGGGGACAGCAGCGGTTCGCCCCGCTGAACAGCTGGCCCGACAACGTCAGCCTCGACAAGGCCCGGCGGCTTCTCTGGCCCATCAAGCGGAAGTACGGCCGTAAGATCTCCTGGGCTGACCTGATGATCCTGGCAGGAAACGTCGCCCTCGAAACCATGGGATTCAAGACGTTCGGATTCGGCGCAGGGCGTGAGGACACCTGGGAGCCGGATCGCGATGTCTATTGGGGCACCGAAACCACGTGGCTCGGCGACAAGCGGTACACGGGCGATCGGAACCTCGAAAACCCGCTCGCCGCCGTGCAGATGGGCCTCATCTACGTCAACCCGGAGGGCCCCAACGGGAAGCCCGACCCCGTGGCGGCCGCGAGGGACATCCGTGAGACCTTCGCCCGCATGGCGATGAACGACGAGGAGACCGTCGCCCTGATCGCCGGAGGCCACACCTTCGGGAAGACACACGGCGCCGGCCCGGCCTCGAACGTCGGCCCTGAGCCCGAGGCCGCAGGCCTCGAGGAACAGGGGCTGGGGTGGAAGAGCACCTTCGGCACCGGCAAAGCCGGGGATGCCATCACCAGCGGACTGGAGGTCACCTGGACCACCACTCCGACAAAGTGGAGCAATAACTTCTTCGAAAACCTGTTCGGCTTCGAATGGGAGCTGACCAAGAGCCCCGCGGGAGCCAACCAGTGGCGTCCGAAGGGCGGCGCCGGTGCAGGCACCGTGCCGCACGCACACGATGGCGCCCGCCGGATCGCCCCGTCCATGCTCACAACGGATCTGGCACTCCGCTTCGATCCGGCATACGAGAAAATCTCTCGCCGATTCCTGGCCAACCCGGACCAGTTCGCCGACGCCTTTGCCCGGGCCTGGTTCAAGCT
>DMJJ01000328.1 GCA_003452185.1 Verrucomicrobiales bacterium
CGCGGGATCCGGATCACCGACTACTGCGACCAGCACAATCTCCCCACCGAGGAGCGCCTGAGGCTTTTTGTGGAGGTCTGTCAGGCGATCCAGCATGCCCATCAGAAAGGGGTCATCCACCGGGACATCAAGCCCTCGAACATTCTCGTCACCCTGCACGACGGCCGGCCCGTCCCCAAGGTCATCGACTTCGGCATCGCCAAGGCGACGGAGCAGCGGCTCACCGACAAGACGCTCTTCACCGAATTCCACGCCTTCATCGGAACCCCCGCCTACATGAGCCCCGAACAGGCGGAGATGAGCGGCCTCGACATCGACACGCGGAGCGACATCTACTCCCTGGGCGTCCTGCTCTACGAGCTCCTGACCGGTACCACCCCGTTTGATGCCACCACGCTTGCCGAGGCGGGCCTGGACGAATGCCGCCGGATCATCCGCGAGCGCGAGCCGGCGAGGCCCTCCACGCGGGTCTCCACCATGGGGAACGATGACCGCACCCTCACCGCCTCCCAGCGTCAGACGGAGTCGGGGCGGCTGGTGAGCCTCCTCCAGGGGGACCTCGACTGGATCGTGATGCGCTGCCTCGAGAAGGATCGCACCCGCCGCTATGAAACCTCGAGCGGGCTGGCCCTGGACGTGCAGCGTTTTCTGGACGACGAGCCGGTGCTGGCCCGTCCCCCGAGCAACCTCTACCGGATCCAGAAGCTCCTCCACCGGCACCGCGGAGCCTTCGGCGCCGCAGCCGCCATCGCCCTCGCCCTGCTGGTTGGAGCCGGGGTCAGCACCTGGCAGGCGGTGCGCGCCACCCGTGCCGAGCGGCAGGCCCTGGCCTCCCGCAACGCCGAGGCGGGCCTGCGCCGGCAGGCTGAAACCGAGACCGCCCGGGCCGAGAAGGAGAAGGCCTCGGCGCGCCTGAACGAGTACGTGGCCCACATGACCCTGGCCCAGCAGGCAATTCAGGAGGGGAACCTCGGCCGCGCCGTCCAGCTCCTCGCCAAGCACGCCCCGGTCGCCGGGGAACCCGACCTCCGCGGCTTCGAGTGGCGCCACCTCTGGCAGCTTTGCCGGGGGGACGAACACACACCCTTCCTCACCCTCGAGGGCCCCATCCATTCCCTCTCCGCCGCCGCCGGGACCGGGGAACTCCTTGCGGTCAGCGCACGGGACCAGGTCGGGGTCTGGAGCCTCCGGACGCGGGGCCTCGTGGCTTCGTTCCCCCGGACAGAAGGGCCCTTCGGGCAGCCTCCCCCACCCCGCACCGAGGGGGGACGAACCAACCCTCCCGCAGGGTTTCCCGCCCCGGGAGGCCCCGGCGGGCGCGGCGGAGGGTCAGTCCTCTTCTCTCCCGACGGACGACACCTCGTCACCTCAGGCAACGGTCGGCTGCGGGTCTGGGACGCCTCCACCTGGACGGAGGCGCATTCCCTCCCGGAGAGCTCCGGCCCGATGGCCTTCTCGCCCGATGGGGCCCGCCTCGCCACCCTCAAAGGGGACTGGATGCGACGCCGCGGCATTGCCCTCTGGGATACCACCTCCTGGCGTGAGACCACCCTGCTCCCCGACGCCTCCGGGCCGATGATCTTCAGCCCCGACGGCCGATGGCTGGCCGCCACCACCGACTCCGGCATCGCCCTCTGCCCCACAGGCGGCAGCGGCGAGCGGGTTGTCATGGAAAACTCCTCAACCGTATTCCCCCGTGGCGGCGGCCCAGGGTTTCTAACCGACCAGCGGGTAATGGCCTTCACCCCGGATGGGCGCCATCTGGTGGCGGCACGCAACAGCCTCACCGAACGCGGGGTCTTCGTTCTCAGCATCTGGGAGGCAGCCACCGGACGGGAGGTCGCCACCCTGCCCGACGATCCCGAGCACATTGAGCACACCGGGACGATCACGGCGCTCGCGTTTTCCCCCGACGGGGCGACCCTGGCGACAGCCAGCGCCGACTACTCGATCCGCCTCTGGGACTTCGCCCGCCGCGAGAGGCGGACAACCCTTCGGGGGCACGTGAGCGAGGTCTGGTCCCTCACCTTCGCTCAGGAGGGGAAAACCCTCGTCAGCGGCGACCGCAACGGAGCGATCAAGCTCTGGGCCACACGGCGCGAGGTGAAGGAGGATTCTCTCCCGGGGGTTTCCCAGCCCCTGGCGATCTCTCCTGACGGCCAGACCCTGGTGGCCGCACGACGCAACGAGTCGGTCGGGTTCTTCAACCTGGCCACCGCGGAGGTTGAGCAGAGGATCGACCTCGAGCCCGTGCACGGACGGGGGCCTGGAGGCGGTGGATCGGTCGCCCTGAGCGACAATCTCCAGACGCTGGTGCAGAACCTGGGAGATGGCAGGGTCAAGGTCTGGGACACCCGGACACGCGCCACGAGGGTTGTCACCCTGGCTGACCATCCAATCGACACCCTCGCCCTCTCCCCCGACGGACGCCGGGTGGCCGGGGCCGGACGCGACCCCTCGATCCCCTGGCTCGACCTGGCCAGCGGAACCCGGGGTACCTGGTCGCTGGAAGCCCGCCGGATGGCCTTCTCCCCTGACGGCCGGCGGCTCGCC
>DMJJ01000071.1 GCA_003452185.1 Verrucomicrobiales bacterium
TGGGAGGAGCACCTCCTGGCTGCCGGCGCCGGGGTTGACGCTCGAAGGCTCGTCGTAGGCATCCCCGGTGGTGGCTGGGGCGACGGTTGTGACCTCGAAAACGCGGTCGCCGGGCCGGATCCGGAGGGCGGTGGTCACCCCCTTGAGGATCGCCATCGAACGGGCGCGGCTGCAGGCATCCATGACATCGCTGACGGCATGCTGCATGGACTGGGGGGCGAGCCGGCGGACGAACGCCGGGACGGCGATGGTGAGGAGCACGGCGGCGATGCCGACCACGACCATGACCTCGATAAGCGTGAACCCGCGACCCCGGGCCCGGGGCGACCCTGCTGGGGGGCGGGTCGATCGCTGCAGGATTGAATGGGTGCCACGCATCGCAGCCCGGGAGGCTACCGGTTGATGCTCGAGGTGATCTTGAACATCGCGGAGAGCACGCTGAACAGGAGGAATCCCACCCCGAGGGCCATGACGATGATCATCGCCGGTTCGATCAGGGTCGTCATGATGCGGAGCTGGATGTTCAGCTCATTCTCGTAGGTGTCGGCCACGTTGCGAAGCGCCCCGGGGACATCCCCCGTCTCCTCGCCGATTTTCAGGAGGTCGAGCATCAGCTGCGGGAACAGCTTACTCTTGGCCAGGGGTTGCGCGATCGTCTTCCCATCCGTGACCTCCTCACGGGTCAGGGCGATGGCCGATTTCACCACCACGTTGGGAATGATTTGCTCGGTGATCTTGAGAGCGGTGAGCACCGGCACCCCGTTGGTGAGAAGCGTCGAGAGGGTTCTGGCAAACTGACCGAACAAGTTGAGCCTTATGACTTTACCAAACACCGGAGCATTCAACATCCATTGATCGATGCGGTATCGACCGGCCGCCGAGGATTTGAATCGGGCGAGGACCACCCAGACCGCAACGGTGGTGAAGAGGAGGAGCCACCAGTAGCGGGTGAACATCCGGCTGCTTCCCATGAGGAGCTGGGTTGACCAGGGGAGCTCGATGTTGAGGCCGTTGAAGATCTCCATGAACTTGGGGAGCATGAAGGTCATGAAGAAGATGATGATGGCGACCCCGACGACCCCCACGATCATTGGGTAGATCATGGCGGACTTGAACTTCGACTGGACCTCGGCGAAGCGCTCGTAGTGGGTGGCCAGCCGCCGGAGGACGTCCGTCAGGGCGCCGCTTTGTTCGCCGGCGCGGACCATGTTGACGTAAAGGTCGCTGAACACGTTGGGCTGTTTGGACATGGCGTCCGAGAGCCCGCGGCCTTCCATGACCTCCTGCTTCAGCCCCTTGCTGACGTCGGAGGGGATCCCCTTCGACTCGAGGTGCGTCATGCTGTTGAGGGCCACGGTGAGAGGCATTCCGGAGTTGAGGAGGTTGGCCAGCTGTTGGGTGAAGGTGGCGAGCTCCTGCATCTTGGGCCGCCGGGTGCGGCGGAAGGTGGAGCGGAACGACTCGGGAAGGAGCGAGGCGGCGGTTTTCTTCTCCTTATCGCCGGCTCGGCCTGCGCCGTTGTTGGAGGAGGGACCTGGCGAGGCGGAGGCGGCCCCGCGGGCGGCATCGACCATCACGGGAAAGAGGCCGAGCCGCTCGATCTGCTGCAGGGCGGCGGCCCGGTCAGCGACGTCGAGCATCCCCTGGACCACCTCGCCAGAGCGCCGGCGGGCCTTATATGTGAATTGGGGCATAGCGCGACTCATCCCTGGGGGATACCCCGGGGCAAAGGGAAAGTTCCGGGTTCGAAACGGGTGGGGCGGATCGTCGGGAGACGACCGATGCGTGTCTTGGACAATGCTGGGCTTCAGCCATATCGCTGCCGCGCACGGGGCGGCACATCCGTGATATCGGCACCCCGGCAGGAAGCTGTTCAGGGGACCGCAACCCGCGGAACCCCGTCACGTGGGGAAAAGCTGCCATCCCTCGATTGGATTGTCGAGGAAAGGGTTGGGAAGCGCCGCGGCGGGCGGGGATGGGGGGGGGTCCCTCCTAGCTGCGGAGGCGGATCTCGTTGGTGCTCCCGCGACGGTAGCCCTCCATGTCGAGGGCGACGTGGAGGTAGCCGACGGCCCGGATGGCCTCGGCGACCTCGCTGAGGAGACCGCCGTCGAGGAGGCGGGGGATCTCGGATCGACCGATTTCCAGCCGTGCCAGGTGTCCCTGCTTGAGCTCGTGGTGGCGCACGCGGACGTCGTGAAACCCTCGGTCGCGGAGGACATACTCCGCGGTTTCGATCATGCGGAGTTTCTCGGGGGTGACCGCCTCCCCGTAGGGAATGCGGGAGCTGAGGCAGGCGAGCTGCGGTTTGTCAGCGGTTGGCAGGCCGAGCGTGGCGGAGAGCTCCCGGATCTCGGGTTTCGTGAGGCCGGCCTCCTTGAGGGGGGCCCGGACCTGGAATTCGGAGGCGGCGCGGGCACCCGGGCGGTGGTCGCCGATGTCGCTGGCATTCTCCCCGTAGGCGATCACGCCAAACCCGCCGTCGCGGGCCAGGGGGGCAAGCTCGGTAAAGAGCTCATGTTTGCAGAAGTAGCAGCGGTCGGTGGGATTGGCGAGGTATTGGGGGTTGTTGAACTCCCCGGTCCGGACCACCTGCACGGGAATCTGGAAGCGGGTGGCGATCTCGAGCGCCTCCGCCAGCTCCCGGCGGGGGAGGCTGGGGGAGTCGGCGATCGCGGCGAGGGAGCGATCCCCCAGGACTTCGCGGGCGACGTAGGCGAGGAAGACGGAGTCGACCCCGCCGGAGTAGGCAACGATGCAGGAGCCGAACCCCCTGAGGATTCCGCGGAGATGTTCAAGCTTCGCCGACGCCATGGACTCACTCTGCCACCGACGCGGGGGGCCGGCCAGTGTTTAACTCGCATTCAAAGCTCGCCAACCCGGGGGGGCCGCCGCTACATAGGCGGCAGAACAGGATGAACGCAGCCGCAACCAACGCCGCCCTGACGACGCCCCGGAGGGTCTCCTTCGCCCTGATTGCCCTGGCCCTGGTGCTGACGGCCGGGCTTCATCTCGCCACGCCGCTCCTCACGATCCTGTTTTCGAGCTTCATGCTTCGGAAGCTGAATTTCGTCGGGAGGAAATGGGTGGCCGTGGTGCTTTTCTCCGCCGTGGTGCTGCTCATCTTCTACGCCTTCGCCTCGTTCCTGCGCCATGCGGGGCCGGCGCTGCGGGATGCGACGGAGGATGCGATCCCGAAAATCATCGCGTTTGCCAACGACAAGGGGATTGACCTTCCGTTCCACGACCTCTCGAGCCTGAAGTCGATGGCCAGCGAGGGGATCTCGGAGCTGGTGCAGGCGGTGGCGAACTTCGCGAAGCTGGCGACGAAGGAGTTCGCCTATCTCGTCATCGGGATGGTGGTGGCGGCGAGCCTCTTCTTCAGCGCCGAGCTCGACATCGACCCGGAGCGCCACGCCGTGGCGGACAACCTCTACAGCGCCTGCTGCCGGGAGGTGGCCCTTCGGTTTGAGATGTTCTACCGGAGTTTCGACACGGTGATGGGGGCGCAGATCATCATTTCGGCGATCAACACCGCGCTGACGGCGGTGTTTTTGTTCACCACGCCGATGAAGTACCGGATTGTCCTCATGGGTGTCACGTTCCTGTGCGGGCTTCTCCCGATCATTGGGAACATCCTGAGCAACTGTGTCATCGTGGGGGTGGGGTTCACGATTTCCCCCACCATGGCGATCGCGGCGCTGGCCTTTCTGGTGATCCTTCACAAGCTCGAGTACTTCCTCAACAGCAAGATCATCGGCGACCGGATCAGCAACCCCGTCTGGCTCACCCTCCTGGGGTTGATCGTGGGGGAAAAGCTCATGGGGATCCCGGGGATGATCTTGGCCCCTGTGGTGCTCTACTATGTGAAGGTGGAGGCCGGGAGGGTGCCGATGACCGCGACGCCCTCCCGGGCCCCTGCCTCCCCTCCCCCCGTGTGACCCGCGCCGGGGTGGACCGGGGTCGGGCTGACCGACTTGCTTCACCGCGCGGCGCGATCTAGGTTGCAGCGTGGGGTGCTTAACCCCGGCCCCACGATGCCGAATTAACCCAGGATGGCCTGCGGAGCGAGTGACCTGCCCCGGAGCCCCGGAACCAGCAAGGACTTGCCTGTTTCCGGGCCGTGGAGGCACCCTTGCCCGGCTGCCTCCGGAAAGAGTCAGTCATTATGAGGACCGCACATTGGGTTTGCTGGTGCGTCACCAGCCTGAGCGTCGCCGCCTCCGCGGCGGACCTCACGGAAAGCCGGTTCACCCAGGTTTTTAATGACGTCAGCGTCATCACCCCGGGCACCCAGACCACGGCCAAGGCCTTGGTCAACGACCTTGTTCGTTCCCCCCAGCTCGTCCGGACCGGCCCGGCCTCCCGGGCGGAGCTCCTCGCCCAGGACCAAACCCTGACCCGGGTCGGGGCCAACACCCTTTTCTCGTTCGATCCCCGCGGGAGAACCATCAATCTCAAGCAGGGAAGCGTCCTCTTCCACTCCCCCACGGGACGCGGGGGGGGAACCATCAAGACCGGAGGCGCCTCGGCCGCCGTCTTGGGAACCACCCTCATGATCGTCGCCACCCCGAACGGCGGGTTCAAGGGGATCGTCCTGGAGGGAAAGGGAAAATTCACCCTGCCGAACGGGGAATCCCGCAACCTGAAGGCAGGACAGCTCCTGTTTGTTCTCCCCGGAAGCCGGGCCTTCGGCCCGACCCTGAACATCAACCTTGGGAAGATGGTGGAGGGGTCCGGGCTGGTGAAAGGCTACACGACGGAACTCGCCAGCATGCCCAAGGTGCAGTCCGCGGTCTCGGTCCAGCAAGGCCAGATCAGCGCCGGGAAGATGCAGGATACGGGGCTTCTGGTGGGCAACAACGCCTCCAAGGACACCGTCACCGTGATCGACCCGGCGACTTTCTATGCCGCGGTGATGGAGAACAAAACCAAGGCGGAGAAAGCCCTCAAGAATGACGTCGACATCACGGGCATGACCATCCCGCTCGACCAGGTCTTTCCCCGGTCCAAGTTCTCCAAGGGGATCCCCTGGGCCGACATCCTCTCGTACGCCCTTCTGGCGGACGACGTCACGATTGCGAGCGGCGAGACCTTTATTCCGCCGATTGGGGGGCGCGACTTTGGCGACGAGGAGACCGGGGTCTTTGGGATCATTGCCAAGGACAAGCTGAGCATCGCGGGGGATGTCGATTTCCGTCCGACCCCCGTGGCCGGGCATCCGGGCTACACCCCGCCGGGCCTCGCCCTGGGGGCCGACCGGCTCGACATCGCCGACGGGAGCACTCTCCGGTACCTTGCCCCGGCAAGCCTCTGGATCGGGGCGGGGCAGGATGTGAGGCTGACCGGCGTGAAGATCGAGGCCCAGGGGGGGTCGCTCAGTCTCCAGTCCATCGGAGGGGATGTCACGCTGCAGGGGGGATGGCTCGCCGCAGGCCAGCAGGAGGGGGATTCCGTCACGGTCGCCAGCCGCAAGGGGAACGTCACCCTGCATGACATGGCCCTGGTGGGGAGAACCGTCCAGGTCTCCGGCAAGAAGGTGGTCGATGTGCGCAATGTGACGTTCACGATGCCAGGCGGAGCCTCGCAGCTCCTCCCGACCAGCATTGCGATGCAGGCGGACACCCTGGTCCTGGCCAACATCGACTTCCCGAGCTCCCCGGTCCGCCTCACCAGCCGTGTGGGAGCCCTGGCCGACAACCCCAACACGCGGGCTCCGATCATGAACGGGTACGTGAACTTCTACGAGAACGTGACCGTGAACCATCACGCTGCGCAGGATTACATTCGTTCCGACGCCAACCCCACCGGCAACATCCGGATCATGCCCCTCCAACCTTGATGAACGCCCGAAGCGTCCTCGCAATTCTAGGCCTGACGTGCGCTGCCTCCCTCCGCTTGTCCGCCCAGGATTCGGGTGCCATCGAGCGCGGGGAATCGTTCCGCCGCCAGAGGGAGATGGATCAGCTCCTGAGGGACCTCCGGAGTGACAAGCCGGTCGAGGCGCCGGCCATCTCCCCCGACGAGGCCGTGGATGTCGGCCCGCAGTCGATCCTGCACACCCGGGACCGGAGCCGCTGGTTTGAACTGAACCTCGACTCGCAGTTTCTCTGGACCGACAACATGCTGTACAACGAGTCGAAACCGCTCCCGACGGTTTCCTCGACGGTCCTCGTCAACTCGGCGCAGCTGAATCTCACCCCCCCTGCCTGGTCCGTGGGAGACCTCAAGGTTAAGCCGCGGGTCGGGTATCAGCATGTCTGGCTCAATTACGCTCTGGTCGGGCAGAAGAACGACCCGAACTCCGGCCTCCCGAAGAGCGACCATGACTTCGACGCCCAAACGGTGTTCGGGGACCTGACCACGCTGGTCGGTCCGTGGCAGTTCCAGATCGGTCTCGATGGGCAGCGGCTCCTGAGCCACCAGCCGGTGTACTCCAGCTATGACGAGTTTTACCGGGACTACTCGCCCCGCTGGTCGGTGAGCCGCATCTGGATGCTGGGGGAGCGGCATGCCGTGATCGCGGGGTACATCGGCTCCTACCATTTCACCCGGGTCGAGGCGACGCCGGGGCTGAACGACTCGGATCGGAATGACCGGGTTGAGCAGAATTTCCTCGGAAACTACAGCTTCCAGCTCACCCCCCGGCTGCTGCTGCAGCCGGGGTACCGGTACCAGTTCAGCGGCTACAGCCGCGGCCACCGACTCGACCAGCTCCATGCCTTCAGCGGGTCCCTCACGGTGTTTATCACCCCGTGGCTCTTCGCCCGGGGATACGGGGCGTACGAGATCCGGGAGTCGGACGACACCTCGATCCCCGACTACCGGAAGTTCGACGCCGGCCTCGCCCTGGGGGCCACGTTCCGATTCTAGCCGCCGGCGGCTAGAATCGGAA
>DMJJ01000362.1:0-146 GCA_003452185.1 Verrucomicrobiales bacterium
CGGCGCCGGGGATTGTCCGGACCACCGCGGGGGAGATCGAGGCGAAGCTCTTCGTAAACTGCGCCGGGCTCCATAGCGACCGGGTGGCGCGGGCGGCCGGCGCTCCAGTCGACACCCGGATCATCCCGTTCCGCGGGGAGTATTAC
>DMJJ01000362.1:408-701 GCA_003452185.1 Verrucomicrobiales bacterium
TCCCGTTCCGCGGGGAGTATTACCTCCTCCGCCCGGAACGCTCCGCCCTCGTCAACGCGCTGGTCTATCCCGTGCCCGATCCCCTCTTTCCGTTCCTCGGCGTCCATTGCACCAAGATGATCGATGGCTCGGTGCACCTGGGGCCCAACGCCGTGCTGGCGCTGGCCCGCGAGGGGTATGCCAAGACCACGGTGAACCTCCGGGATGTCGCCGACACGCTTTCGTTCCCCGGGTTCTGGCGGCTGGCACGACGCCACTGGCGTTACTCGGTGGATGAGGTGCTGCGGTCGTTC
>DMJJ01000362.1:960-10560 GCA_003452185.1 Verrucomicrobiales bacterium
TGGATGAGGTGCTGCGGTCGTTCAGCAAGCGGCGCTTCCTGAGGTCGCTCCAGCGCCTCGTGCCCGCGATCCAGGAGGAGGACCTTCTCCCGTGCGCCGCGGGGGTGCGGGCGCAGGCGCTGCGTCGAACGGGGGAGCTGGAGGATGACTTCCACATCATCCAGGCCCCCGGGGCGATCCATGTCTGCAACGCCCCATCGCCGGCGGCGACCGCGTCGCTGGAAATCGGCCGGCACATCGCCTCCCTCCTCGATCCGGCCTCCATGCCCGGATCCTGAGCTACCGCGGGCGGGCGGGAGCCTTGCGGTAAACTTCCAGCCGGCAGTCGAATCCCCCCAGGTCCACCGTGCGACGGGACTCCAGCTGGAGCGACCGTTCGGGGCTCTCCATGCGGAACGGGTTGGTCAGGACGAGTCGTCCTTCAGGGCGGAGCATCCGTGCCGCCGTGGCGAACAGGTCATCGAACAGGCCGCGAAGCCCGGGGACGCGTACCCGCCGGCCGAGCGGCGGATTGGTGATCACGAGCGTGAGGCTTCCCTCCGGGATCCGGTGGAGGCCGGCGTAGCGGCGGAAGTCACAACACGTGAACCGGGCCTCCACCCCGGGGATGCCGGCCGCGGTGAAGTTCCGTTTCGCCACATCGACCGCCTCCGGGCTGAGGTCGGTGCCGTGGAGCCGCCTCACTCCCCCGAGCAGGGCCCGCTCGATGAGCTCCTGACCCGACCCGCAGAACGGGTCCCAGGCCTCCTCCTGGTCCCGTCGGCCGGCCGCCCGCGCGAGGCAGGCTGCGAGGGGCGGGTGGGAGGCGGCCGGGACATCCCCCAGTCTGTGGGCCCGCCGGGGGTCGAGGCTCGACCGGGGGCGCAGCTCCACCGATTCGCCGTCGGTCATGGGGTGGACGTCGACCGCCCACGGGGCCTCCCGCGCGTCGTTGAGGATGGCCGGGGCGATTTCGAAGGCGCGCTCGACGACCTTTCGCACGGTGGCGCGTGCGTGACCTCGTCCCATGAAGTCGAGCCGGTAGCGGATCGTTCCGTTCGTCAGCTCCCGGAACAGCTGTTGTGAATGGGGGGAGGCGATGGTTGTGGCGAGCCCCTCGATGGCCGCCGGTTCGGGCTGCGGTGCCACCCTCCCCAGGACCACTCCCGCGGTGGCGAAGCAGCGAAGTTGAAACAGGTCGGCCAGGGCGAACGGCCGGGTGGGGGTCAGGGCGACCAGCCCCGGGGTGGTCTCGAGCACGCGGAACCCTCCGCGCTCCTCCACCTCGTCGCGCACAAACCCCTCGAGGCCCGCCCGCCCGCGCAGGTGGATCCGCATCCCCTCCCAGCCCGGGAGGTTCGCGTCGAGCCGGAGAGTTGTGGGGGCCTCCCGCCTCGCCACGCTGGCGGTGACCCGCTGCACCTCGTTCGCCGTAAAGCCTCCCGATGCCTGCATCGCCTCGTAGGTTCGGGTTCCCCCGACCCGGGCCAGAACCTCGCGGAGGGCCGCGGCCTCGCCCGGGCGGGTGGCGGTCTCCAGTCGGCGGAGAAGCTC
This sequence comes from Verrucomicrobiales bacterium, assembly GCA_003452185.1. Classification (GTDB taxonomy): domain Bacteria; phylum Verrucomicrobiota; class Verrucomicrobiia; order Limisphaerales; family UBA11320; genus UBA11320. The sequence continues at coordinate 2,494 of DMJJ01000362.1, forward strand.
TGATTCCTCCCGGGGACCGATGCCGATCTTGGGAAGGGCGGCGAGGGCGTATCGGCGGATTTTCTCCTGGGGGTCGTCGAGCAGGCCGAGCAGCCACTCGCGGACCCTCTCCCGGAGCCCGGCTGGGCCCGACTCGGAGAAGACCACGCCGACGGCGCGGACGACGGAGACGGTGTCGAACCGCTCCGCGTTCGTCGCCTGGTTGAACCGGGCGACCTCCTCATCCCAGAGCGCGGGCCATGGGAGCGCCCGGAGCCGCCGGTACAAGTCCTTGCCGGGGCGGTCGGGTTTCATCCGCGGTTGGGGGGGGCGGGGCTCCCCGGCCGGGCTCCGAGGCGTCCCCAGGCTCGGCCCAGGAAGAACCCGATGGCAAACGGAGCCCCGAGGATGATCCCGACCAGGAGCACGGCGTAAAACAGGACATCCCGGACGAGGCCCCGAACCTGGTTCATCGAGCGATCGACGAGGTCCCGGGTCATCTCCTGAGTCTGTTTCATCACGGCCTCCCGCTGCTGGTCGACGGCCTTGAGCACAGCCGCCCGCTCCGTGGCGACGGTTTCGCTGAGGGATTGCCGCTCCGACTGGACGATCTTGATGGTGTTCTGCCATTGGGCCTCGAAGCGATCGAGCACCGGGAGGAAGTTGGTCCGAAGGTCGAGGACCGCGTTGGAGATGGAGCCGGGGCTCTTGGCCGCCGCCTCGGCGATCTGCTTCAGGGCGTCGTCGAGTCGATTCAGCGTGACGCCGGCCCGGTCGAGTCCGCGCTGCATCTCGGTCGACTCCAGGCTGAGCCGCCACCGCACCTCCTCGGGGACCTCCTCGCCCAGGATCTGGATCCGCTCCGCGAGATCGCTCAGCGCCTCGGAGGAAGTTCCCGCCGGGGCGACCGGATTGGGCTTCTTCTGGAAATCCTCCCACCGCGCGGCCACCGACTCCCGCTCGAAGGAGATCGACCGGAGGGGATATTTTTCGACATAGGCCCCGAGGAATTCCTCCATCCGTTTCAGTTCGGAGGTGGAAAGCAGCTTGTCGGCGATCCCGCCGATCCGTCGCTCAAGACCCTGGGCATTGGTGATGGCCATCGATTGGTGCTCTCCGAAGAGGCCCGACCCGGCGCCCCCCTGGCCGAGGAACTGGTTCATCTGCCGGCAGAAGGCCCAGGCGTCGAGGAGGGCGATCGAGGGGGTGCTGCGGAGGGTGGCGGCCCGGATGGCCCCGGCGGCGCCGATCTTCCACTCGATCGCGTGCGCCCGGACCTCCTCGGTCCTGGCGTTGCGGGCGATCTCGTCCGCCGTCTGGCGAACGGTGGCGGTGAGGATGCCGGCGAACTCGCGGGTCTGTCCCCGGAGGGCGAAGTCCTCCTTGGACATCGGCTCCCCGGGCATCTTCAGCTCGACGAGCTTGCACCCCGAGACCGCCGCCATCACCAGCAGGCCGAGGAGCAGGGGTTGCAGCCGGCCCAGGCCGGCCCTGCGGTTGGGGCCTTGGTGCTGGCTGGGGTTGTTCAGTGCAAGTCGACGGTTCACGGGGCGGGATCGTAGGCGGGAACCTGGCGGCAGGCAACCGCCCTCACCGGGGGGAATCGAGCAGCCTGGAGCAGGCCTCAAGGACATCAGTTGCTCTGACGCGGCGGATCCCCTCGGGGTCGTTCTCCGCGGTGGTCCCTTCGGGAGGGGTGATGACCTGGTGGGGCACCCGCCAAGGGCGCCATTGGCTGACGACCGAGGGGCCGAAGATTCCGACAACCGGGCACCCGCAGGCGGCCGCCAGGTGCATTGCCGCCGTGTCGACGCCGACAAAGAGACGCGCCCTGCCGAGAAGCCAGCCGAGTTGCGTCCAGCCGGCCTGGCCGTCGGTGCTGAGCGTGCCGTTTCCGATGGCTGCCACCAGCGCGGCAGCCCCGGCCCGTTCCTCGGGGTCCGGGCCGCTGCTGACCACGACCTGGAGCCCCCGTCCGGCGAGGGCCCGTCCGACCGAGATCCAGCCCTCGGCGGGCCATCGTTTGCGACGCCAACGGGTGCCGGGGTGGAGCACTGCAAACTGCGTCAGGCTCGAGCCGGGGCCCCAGGGGAGGCGACGCGCCGGGTCGAACGTCATCGGAGGAACCTCCCCCCCGAGGGGGAGGAAGGCCGAGACCGTGTGGTGATCCTTCTCGACCCGGTGGCCCGGGGTCCAGTCGTGGGTGTCGAAGCGGCGGATGGCCCATCGGGCCAGGGTGTTCATCGGGACGTTCACCGAGGTGGCGGCGGTCTGCCGCGCCCCGCTCAGCCGGGCGAGAAGCCGGCCGCGGTCACCGTCGCTCAGCTCAAACGCCCAGTCGAAGCGGCGCTCCCGGAGTTCCCTCACCAGCGCGAGCCCCCGCGTGAAATCCCGCCATCCGCGGCCCGAGCGCTCGGGCGGGGCGGTTGTCCGGATCTGGTCGATGGCGGTGCACCCGGCGAGGATCCCCTCCGAGCCGCGCCGCACCACCACCCAGATCTCCGCCGTGGGGTATGCGGCCCGCACTGCCGTGAGCGTTGGGGTGAGGATGAGGGCATCCCCGATGTGTCTTAGCTTGATGAAGAGGAGTCGCATGCCGCGCGTTTCGGGCGGGACCGTATCGGGAAACGGGCCGGGAAGCCAAGCGGCAGCTGAGGGGGGGGCGGCGTTTGGGGTTGCGAACGGGGGGGAGTCCTTGGACTCTTGGCGCCACATCTGGCATGTCCGAACGAATGAACCCGCGGTGGCGCATCCTCCATACCGAGTCCTCACTGGGGTGGGGCGGACAGGAACGGCGGATCATGGCCGAGGTGGGGGGCTTCGGGCGTCGGGGATGCGATGTCTGGGTGGGGGCGCCGGTCGAGGCGCGACTTCACCAGCGGGCCCAGGTGGCCGGGTTCCACACGGTGCCCCTGGGGACGGGGAAGCTTCAGTTCCCGTTCAGCGTCCTGAAGCTGGCGGCCTGGCTGCGGCGGGAGCGGATCGACATCCTGAGCCCCCACAGCTCGCGCGATGCGTGGATTGCCGGAATCGCTGGCCGCCTCGCCCGGGTGCCCCTCATCGTCCGATACCGCCATTTCGACGTCCCGATCCGCCATCCTTGGATGAGCCGCACAGTGTACGGCACCCTCGCGGACCATGTCATCACCACGAGCCCCAGGATCACGGAGACGCTCCGCGGACTCTTCCGGCTGCCGGAGTCCCGCGTCTCCACGATCGCTACCGGGATCGACCTGGAACGGTTTCATCCCGAGGGTCCGAAGGCGCAGCTCCATTTCGCTGGGCTTGAGCCCGGGGTTCCCCTGATCGGGATGGTGGGGATCTTCCGTCGCGCCAAGGGGCATCCGATCCTCCTGGAGGCGGCGGCCCGCCTGCGCAAGGAGGGGTTCGCCGCCCACTACCTGCTGGTGGGCGAGGGGCCGATGCTGGAGGCGACCCGCCGGCGCGTCCAGGAGCTCGGACTCCAGTCGGAGGTCACCTTCACGGACGAGCGGGAGGACATCCCCGAGATCCTGCGGTCGCTCTCCCTCCTGGTGATGCCGTCGTTGCACGAGGGGATTCCCCAGGTGGGCCTTCAGGCCCTCGCGTGCGGGACCCCGGTGGTCGGGAGCGATGTCGGCGGGATCCCGTCGATCATCCGTCCCGGGGAGACGGGGCGCCTCGTTCCGACCGAGGATCCCGCGGCGCTGGCCTCGCGGATTCGCGAGGTGTTCGCGGAACCGGAGGAGACCCGACGGCTCTCCGCCCAGGGGCGACGGCTGGTCGAGCAGGAGCACGGGCTCGAGCGGATGCTCGATCGCGTGCAGGAGATCTACCTCCGCAGCCTCGGCGGGCTCGCGGGAGTCCCGGGCTAGGATCAACTTGAAAGGACCACACGATGGGCACAGAGACGATTTATCGGGCGGCGGTTGAGATCGCGAGGGAGCGGCGCGGCGCGGCCGGGTGGAAACGCCACCTCGATATCGGGGCGGGGCGGGGGGAGCTTGTGGAGCGCTTTCGAAGCGAGTTCGGGGTGGTCTCCTCGGTCTGCGACTACACCGACCAGCTGATGCGGATCCCGGGGCAGAAGGTCGACATCGCGAACCTGAACCAGGAGGGGCTTCCCTATCCCGACCAGACCTTCGACGTGGTGACCGCCACCGAGGTGGTGGAGCATCTGGAGCATTATCGCGAGACCCTGCGCGAGATCCACCGGGTCCTGAAGCCTGGCGGGGTTGCAATCCTCAGTACGCCGAATATTCTGAACCTGAACTCCCGCCTTCGATTCCTCTGGTTTGGCTACGGGAACCTCTTCGGGCCGCTCCCGGTTCGGAACAGCGCCCTTTACTCCACCGGGGGGCACATCAACCCCGTTTCGTACTTCTATCTTGCCCACTCGATGATGGATGCGGGGTTCGACGAGGTGGAGTGGCGGGTGGACAAGGTGCAGCGGTCCTCGGTGCCAAAGCTGGCACTCCTTTATCTGCCGATCCGGGTCTTCGGCGCGCTTGCCTGGCGACGCGAGGTCAAACGGTTCAAGACCATCGATGCCGCGAACGCGCCTCTCGTCTCCGCGATGAACGCCACCCGGATGCTACTGGGCCGGACGCTCTTCGTCTCCGCCCGGCGGCCCGAGCTCTGCGCCCAGCCCGCGGCCCGGGCGCCCAGGTCGCTCCAGCCACAGGCGTGAGCGACTTTTTAGGCCGGGGGGGAGAAGGGTTCAGTTCTCAGGCATGGGATCGGCTTTTTGTCGCCGCGACATCAGCTCCTTCCAGGTCGTGAGGACAATTCCCCGTTCCCGGATCAGCTCCCGAACCCGGGGGTCGGTGAGGGCCTTGAGGTCGGCACGGCGCGATTCACTGGAGCCGGTGATGATGGGGAAGTCCTCCGTCGGACGGGAGGCGTGGAACAGGATCTCCGTCACCCCGGGCTTCAGCTCGGCCAGCAGGGACAGGAGGCGTTCGGTCTTTTCCGCCGGCTTCCAGTTGTAGGAACCGGTATGAAGGTCATCCAGTACCGGCAGGCCCGCGTTCCAGATCTTGGGAATCCACTTCTTCAACTCCCCGGTTGCCTCGGGGTTTTCCTGCTGGGTGTAGGTGGCGTGGCCGCCGACGGCCAGCACCGGGATGTGCTTCTCGATCCCGACCCGTGCGAACCGCTCGAAATAGTCGGGACGCGCGAAGAGCGTTCCCATGTGGGAGTCGATGTGGGTGATCGGGACGCCGAGGGTTTCCGCCCGGTCGATCTGGGCTCGGATCTCGGTTTCAATCTCCTTCGGGGAGGCCTTGGCCACCACGCCGGGGACGCTTCTCCAGAGGCATCCCTCGGGGTCGGTCAGCCCCGGGACGGCCGCCTTCCCGGCAACGGGGCCCCAACGGTACGGTCCCCACTCGGAGGTGAGGGTGAGGTGGAGGCCGCTGTCGATCTCGGGGTGATCCTTGAGATAGTGGGCGATCTCCGGGACCCAGGGACACGGCATCATGACGGCCCAGGAGGTTGCGACCCCTTTTTCAACGGCCTCGGTGGCGCCAAGGTTCGAGGAACGGGACATCCCGACGTCGTCCACGTGGAGCACAACCACCACCTGGCCCGGCTGCCACCCGAGGCGCTCTCCGAAGGACCGCTCGGCCGCACCGATCGCGGGGGCGTGCAGAAGGGCCAGGGCTGCGAGCAGGGTGAGAAGGGGGAAGAGGCCGGGAGGCTTGAGGGAGTCGCGTGAGTTCATACGGGATCGATTGATTGGGGCGAGAGTCGGGCAAGCGCCGTGAAATGGCAGCAAGAATCGGGTGGGGCTTCCCCGGGAGGCTGGGGTAGGATGCGCGCATGAACGACTTTGATCGCGTGGCTGCGGCGATCCGGTTTCTCGACCGGCACCAGGCCGAGCAGCCCCCCCTGGGGGAGATTGCTGCCGCTTCGGGATTGAGCGAGTCGCATTTCCACCGGCTCTTTCAGCGTTGGGCCGGGGTGACGCCCAAGGACTTCCTGCAATGCCTCACCGCTTCGCACGCCCGGCAGAGGCTCCAGGCCTCGGCCAGCGTGCTGGAGTCGGCCTTGGAGTCCGGGCTTTCGGGACCGGGGCGGCTGCACGACCTGATGGTCACGCTTGAGGCGGCCTCGCCGGGGGAGATCCGCACCGGCGGCCGGGGGATCCGCATTGGCTGGGGGAGGATGGAGACCCCTTTTGGCAACGGCAGCCTGGGGTGGACCCCCCGTGGGATCTGTCATCTTGTGTTTGAGGAGGGGGAGCCTTGGGATTCCCTTCCGGCGCGCCTGGCCCGGGAGTGGCCTTCGGCCGAGTTTCAGCGGGACGATGCCGAGGCTGCCTGCCGCGCGCGGGAAATCTTCCACGCCCCTCCGCCAGGGGACCCGCCTCGCGGGCTCAGGGCGTATGTCCGGGGAACCCCGTTCCAGGTCCAGGTCTGGCGGGCGTTGCTCAATATCCCGGAGGGTCGCCTCGCCTCGTACCGCTGGGTGGCCGCCGCCGTGGGCAACCCGGGCGCGTGCCGAGCCGTCGGCGCCGCCTGTGGCGCGAACCCCGTCTCCTACCTCATCCCGTGCCATCGGGTGATTCGGGAGACGGGCGTGGTCGAGGGGTACCGCTGGGGGACGGACCGCAAGCGGGCCATGCTCGTCCGCGAGATGCCCCGCTGAGCGCGCTGCCCCCGCCGCAGCACCCCCCGCCTCCGGTCTGCCAATTCGACGGATGGGGTCGCTACGGTCGAGGGGCGAGGTACCGGTCGATCGCCTGGCAGAAGGAGTCGAGCCCCCCGGTCGATGCCGGCCCCGAGGCCCGGGCCACTGGGGTTCCGTTCAGGTCGACCAGGAGCAGGGTCACGACCCCCTTGGTGGCTCCCAGTTGATCGGAGACCTCCCCCGTCCAGTCGAGCATCACGGGGTGCGGGTGTTGTTTACGAAACTTTGATTCGATCATCCCACGGAGAAACGACGGCACTTTCCGGACGTCGGCCACCCCCTCCATCACCACTCTCCCCCCGTAGCGCGCCTTGAGGGGCTCGATCCACGCCGGCACCTGCCGTGACCCTTCGCGGTCCGCCACGGAAATCACCAGGAGGTTGGTCCGCGGGAACGCCAGGAGGTGGCGTTGTCCGTACTGGTCCTTGAGGTCGATGCCGGCCGGAGGAACGGTGGCGGGAGGGCCGACGGGCCCAGCCAGCGTTGCGAGCAATGTCGCCAGCAAGAGCAAGGGGAGGGAGCCGGCGGCGGCCCTGGTTGCGTCCCTCAGGCGTGTCATGATTTCTGGAACCCTCCCCCCGGTGCGGTGAGCCGGGCTGCGGGGCTGGCGGTGGGTGAGGCCGTCGCGTAGGAGCGCCCCTTCCAGGCCGCGGGCCGTCCTGCCAGGGAGCGTGCGAGCCCCCACCATTGGATGGCAACCAGGGCGGCGATGCCGACCGGATGAAGCAGGCAGGAAAGCCAGGGTTGCCGGAACCGGCGCGCCGCGGCCACCCGGGGAAGCATCCCCAGCAGGAGGGCGAGCAGGGCAGCCATGCCGGCCCCGGTGGAGAGGGGCGCGCCCACCCCGCCCAGCAGCAGCCAGGGGAGCACCTGCCCTCCGAGCAGCAAGGCTGTCATGGGAAGGATCAGGGGAGGGGATCCAAGCCCTTCCGTCGCGTTCTTTGAAAGTCCCGGCCAGACCTCGGAATTCGTCCGGTACATGCGGCAGGTGGCGATCCCGGTTGCATCAAAGAGATCGGTGGCGAAGCCATGCCGCCGAAAGAGTCGCGGCAGGTGCAGCCCGTCGTGGAGTGAGGACCGGATCGCTGCATGGCCTCCGGCGGCGAAGTAGGCGTCGCGACGGACCGCAATCAGCTGTCCGCAGCCTGCGGACAGGGAGGGCAGCCGGCTTCGGCGCATGGACCGCATGGGGAGAAACCCGAGCAGGATGAAGTGAATCAGGGGAATGAGGAGTCGTTCCGAGAGGGTCCCGACCTCCTGTCGCGGAACGCCGCTGACCAAGGCCGCCCGGCTTTGATCGAGGAAGGCTTCGATCCGCTCAAGGGCGTCCGGCGATAGCCGGACATCGGCATCGAGGAAGACCAGCGTCGGGTATCGAGCCCGGGAGGCCAGCACATGGCAGGCATGTTGTTTGCC
>DMJJ01000053.1:0-5372 GCA_003452185.1 Verrucomicrobiales bacterium
ATCCGTGGTCCCTCCCTCCCTCCCATCCGCGTAAATCCGTGTAATCCGTGGTCCAACGCCCATCCGAGGTTTCACCCTTCCCACCTGGGGCTTCCAGTTTTTGCGCGGGCTGGTAGTCTCCCGCCTCCATGACCTTCGTGATCTCTGCCATTGCCGGATTCGCCGCTGCCCAAAGCGTCGTGATCTCCCTCTGGCAGCACGTTTGCGCTGCGCGGTTCTCCCTCGACCCCGCCTCTCCCGCGCCCGACCCCGGCACTCCGGCCCCGACGTTCACCCTCCTCAAGCCGCTCAAGGGGATGAGCCCCGAGATTCTCGGCAGCCTTGAGAGCTGGCTGGTTCAGGAGTATCCCGGGCGGGTCGAGTACCTGTTCGGGGTGGCCTCCGCCGAAGACCCTGCCTTTTCCGCTGTGACGGAGCTCCTGTCGCGTCATCCCGGCTGCGACGCCCGGGTCGTGGTCTGCCCCCCCAATGGCGCCTCCAACCCGAAGGTCTCCACCCTCATCCAGCTGAGCGCGTTGGCGACCTCGGAGGTGGTGCTGGTTTCGGATGCCGATGTCCGGGCCCCTCGCGAGCTTCTCCGCCACGTGGCCGCCACGTTGCGGCAGCCCGGGGTGGGCCTGGCGCATTGCCTTTACCGGCTGGCAAAGCCCTCGGGTCTCGCCATGCGCCTTGAGTCGATCGGCGTGAATGCGGACTTCTGGGCCCAGGTGACCCAGGCCCGGTCCCTGGGGATGGTCGACTTCGCGCTCGGGGCCGTCATGGGGCTCCGCCGGGAGGTGTTGCAGGAGATCGGCGGGTTTCAGCGGATCGCCCACTATCTGGCCGACGACTACCAGCTCGGGAACCTCGTCTCCCGGACCGGCCGCAAGATCGAGCTTTGCCAGACCACCGTGGCCTGCTTCTCACGCCCCTCGGGGTGGGCCGAGGTCTGGCACCATCAGCTCCGATGGACTCGCACCGTCCGGATCTGCAAGCCGGGGCCGTTCCTCATGAGCATCACCGGAAACTCCACCCTCTGGCCCCTGCTCTGGGTGCTCACCCAGCGGGGGTCTCCCCTCGCCCTGGGGCTCTTCATCACGTGGATGCTCCTGCGGGTGGCCCTGGCCCACCTTCGGGTGATGAAACTGGCGGGGGGCTCCGGGGAGCGGTCGGATGCCTGGCTCGCCCCGGTGCAGGACCTTTTCCAGGCCACCCTCTGGGCCGCTGCCCAGGTCGGGAACCATGTCACCTGGCAGGGGAGGACCTATCGGGTCCGTTCCGGCGGGCGGATGGAGCCGGTGGGAGGCGCGGTCGAGGCACGGCCCCGTGGGGTGGAGCGGATGGAAACCGCCCGATCGGACAGCTGAACGGCGCTTCGGCCCTCTTCAGTTTGGGGCTCCGTGCGCAGGAGTCTCCGCCCGGCCCGAGGCGCTGGCGTGGGCTTGCGGGGGAGGGGAGGGCTTCTTCCGTTGGTCGCTCCAGTTCACGAGTCCCGAGCCACAGACGATGAGGCAGATCCCGGCCCAGCGGAGCAGGGTGACCTCCTCATGGAGGAAGACCTTTGCGATGAGGGCGGTGAGGAGAAATCCAAGCGACGTGAGCGGCAGCACCACCGTCACATCCTTCTGGGACATGAGGAGCAGGAAGAGCCCGAAGAACACGGCCTCAAGGGCGATCCCGTACAGGATGTTCGTGTTCGTCGCCCCGCGGCCCACCAGCCGGAGCAGCTCCATCGGGGCGTAACTTGAGGGTTCCCCGATCTGCCGCAGCCCGCGGCTCAGGAGGGCAAGCCCGGCCGATTCGAGGACGAGGGCGACCATCAGGATTCCAAGCGTCTTGAACATGCGTAGCGCGTTAGTCGGATTGGCAGGCAGGCAGGTCTGAATACCGGATCGCTCGGATCCCAAGGGTTTCCAGCAGCCCCCGGACCCGGGGACTCAGGAGCGCCGCATGCTCGTGTCGAAAGTGGTCGAGACTTGGGTGGCTGTAAATCTCGGAATCACCCTCGGGGAGTTGTTCCAGCACCCGGAGCAGGTAGGCCTCATCGACGCTTGGGTATTGGAGCAGGCCAAACACCGCCCGGGTGTGGGGGATGCCGAGCCCGGCCAGTCGCCCGGCCGCCCGGCGCGAGAGGAGCCCGAACACCACGGCATGCGTCAGCCGGTAGGCCCATCGGCCACGGGCTGCCCGGGCGTTGATCCCCAGGGGATCGCGGGTGAGTCGAAACCCGGCGCCGCGCCATTCGGGGTGAAGCTCCATCAGGAGATCGAACACCACCGGGTGGAGGTGGATGTTGAGATGCCCGTTGAGGTGGTCGAGGGGAATCCCGGTGGCGCGAAACCGGGCGATCTGCCCCCGGATCTCCTCCCGCAGGGCGGGGCGGAGCGATCGGAGGAAGAAATAGTCGAAGCCTGCCCGCACCGGGCTGCCACGCAGGTTTCCCTCCCGGTCGACCAGGCCCGGGAAGTCGGCGTGGCGGGTGGCGGCACGACCATCCGCCAGGGTGAGGTGAAGCCCGACCCCGAGACTCGGGGTCTGGCGGGCCAGGGACACCGCCTCGTCGAAGGCCTCGCCCGTCACCATCAGGCTCGCGGTGGTCAGGATCCCCCTGGTGTGGGCCTCGATGACTGCATGGTTGATGGAGGAGGAGCGGCCAAAATCATCGGCATTGAAAATCACCCGTCGTCCCGTCGACGGACGGGTGGCGGGGGCGACGCTTGGAGCGGCGGGCGACATCCGGGGGAGAGTAGCCGCCCCCGGTACGTCGGGGCAATGGCGGGGTTGCCTCCCTCCCGGGCGGCCCCGGGAGCCGGTTTCCGCCCCCCGCCCCCGCGCTTTCTCCGCAATCCTGCTGGCGACCCGTCCCGCGGGGTGCTATCCCCTCGGAAGCGGGGCCGATGGGCGGTCCCCCTCATTCGATCATGCCAACTCTCATACCCGCCCCCACCCGCATCACCGCGGCCGGGAACAAGCCAAAGCTCATCGACGAGTTCGTCGGTCGGGTCAACAACTCCGAGCCCCGGTTGAGCGTTGCCCGGATGCAAAGCCCCTCCGGGTGGGTCGAGCCGGGGCAGACGCCCGAGTTCGACGAGTACACGGTGGTGCTGCGCGGGGAGCTCACGGTCACCCATCGTGCGGGGAGGATTCAGGTGGGGGCTGGCCAGGGGGTGTTCTGCCGCGCCGGGGAGTGGGTCCAGTACAGCACCCCGCACCCCGAGGGGGCCGAGTATATCGCGGTCTGCCTTCCGGCCTTCTCGCCCGGGACCGTTCACCGCGACGCGTGATGGGTGCCTCCGCCTGGGATCGTGTCGATTGGGAGGCTCTGGCCCGGCTGCGGGCCGGGTTTCTGGGAGGCTCGGCCGGGGAGACCGACTACTGGAAAAGTGAGTCGGACCTCGCCAGCTATGATCTGACGTACGCCCAGCGCATCGGGTGGAAATGGGACCATGTCCTCGCGGATCTTCACGCCCGCGGATGGACGCCCCCCCCGGGGGAGATCCTCGATTGGGGTTGCGGCAGCGGCATCGCCCACCGGGCGTTCTTCCACGCCTTTCCCCCGGCTGACGGACAGCCCTTGGCGCTTTGGGATCGCTCGCCTCTGGCGCTCGATTTTGCGCGCCGCCGGGTCACCCGCGCCTTCCCCGGGGTTCGGGTCCGAGTCTCCGGGGAGGGGCCGGTTGGGACGCTCCTCCTGAGCCACGTCATGACGGAGCTTCCTCCCGGGGCGATCCCCGCCCTGATGGAGCTCATCCGGGGGGCGACCACCCTTCTTTGGGTGGAGGCGGGAACCTACGAGGTGAGCCGTGCCCTGGGGGTGATCCGGGAGGAACTGCTCGGGGAGTTTCACCCCGTCGCCCCGTGCGTCCATCGGGGCGCCTGCGGCATTCTGGCCGAGGAGAACACGCCCCATTGGTGTCACCACTTTGCCGAGCCCCCCGCCGGGATCTTCACGGATGGCAATTGGGCCCGGTTCGCGAACGTCACCGGCATCGACCTCCGGTCGCTTCCCGTCAGCTACCTTGTCCTTGACCGGCGTCCGCCGCCATCGCTCCCGCCCCACACCCTCCGGTTGATCGGGCGTCCCCGTCTGTACAAGCCCTATGCTCTGGCGATGGGCTGCGACGCAGCCGGGGTCCGGGAGTTGAGAATCACCAAGCGCAGACTGCCGGAGGTCTTTCGAGCCGCCCGCAAGGGCCGCCTTCCCGGCCTGCCGCAATGGGTGCGCGAGGGGGATGAGGTGATCGAGGCCGCGGGCGTGCCCGAGGTCGGGGAGGAGCCTGCGCCTCCGGGGGAAGTGTTGCCGGAATAGAACACAAGGAACGCAAAAGGAGGGACCGTTTTCTTTCTTATGGAGAACGCTCCGGGTGGTCGTGCTGCACGTGCCCCCTTCCCGAAACCCGTTTCCTCCACTCTTTTGCGTTCCTTGTGTTCTTTTGCGGCAAACCAAGCCGTGGCCCTCTATCGCGGTCTATGTGCTCTCTCGCGGCAACCCTGCCGGGCAATCTCCGCGTCCGGGAGCTTCCCCAGCATCTGGTCCTCCTCGGGATGCCATCGCTTCAGGAAGGGGGTTGCGATGCCGAGCGACTCCCGTTTCCAGCGGACGTAATGGATCCGGCGTCCGGCGGCAGGACGTGGCCGCCCTCCCGGTCAGGGGGCGGCGCATCGCCGTGCCACGATCAGCGGTCGGTCCAGGTGGTCTTCCGCCCTGCAATCTGAATCCGCTTCTCGGCCAGTGCATGGATCACCTCAGGATAAAGCCGCCGCTCGGCGGTCTGGATCCGCTCGTGCAGGGTTTCGTACGAGTCGCTGTCGAGCACCGGAACGGTCTCCTGTCCCAGGATCGCCCCGCTGTCGATTCCCTGATCCACCAGGTGAACGGTGCACCCGGTGACCTTCACCCCGTAGTCGAGCGCCTGCTTCCAGGCCTCGAGCCCGGGGAAGGAGGGCAGGAGCGAGGGGTGGATGTTCACGACCCGCTGGGGAAAGGCGTTCAAGAACTCCCCCTTCAGGATCCGCATGAAGCCGGCGAGCACGACGAGGTCGACCTTGGCCGCCCGCAGCCGGTCGATGTAGAGCCGTTCGGAGATCTCATCCAGCTTGGTGCGGTACTTGCCGGGGGGAATGTACTCCGCATCCATGAAACGGCTGCGGGCCTGGTCGAGGATCCCAGCCCCCTGGACATCCGTGAGCACCACGGCGATGTCCACCGGGAGGGACCCCAGGGTGCAGGCATCGGCGATGGCCGCCATGTTGGAGCCCTTGCCGGAGCCGAGGATGCCGAGCCGGAATCGTCGCGAAGGTTGCACCCCGGTTTCATAAACCTGCGGGTCCGGATGCGACAGCAGAAAAAGCGGCGGGTCCGCGGCGCTGCGCGGGCGGGGATCGGGGAGGCG
>DMJJ01000053.1:5686-8059 GCA_003452185.1 Verrucomicrobiales bacterium
GACGCGTCTTGGAAGTTGTGGCGCCATGGGATGCCGTTGGGTAGGGTCCCCCGATGGACAACACGCCCCAGTCGCACGCCCAGGAAGAGCCATGGCGGATTTTTCGAATCCTCGCCGAGTTCGTCGACTCCTTTGACGACCTCTCGAAGATCGGTCCCGCGGTCACGGTCTTCGGCTCCGCCCGGACCAAGCCGTCACAGGCCGAATACCGGCTGGCCACCCGCGTGGCGTCGGCCCTGGCGAAGCGCGACTTCGCCGTCATCACCGGAGGGGGGCCCGGGATCATGGAGGCGGCCAATCGCGGCGCCGCCAAGGCGGGGGGACGCTCCATCGGGCTGAACATCCAGCTCCCCAACGAGCAGAAGGGGAATCCCTACGCGAACCTCCAGATCAACTTCCGATACTTCTTCGCCCGCAAGGTCTGCCTCGTCAAATACAGCAGCGCGTTCGTCTTCCTACCGGGGGGCTTCGGCACCCTGGATGAACTGTTCGAGGTGATGACCCTGGTGCAGACCCGCAAGGTGGAGGGGTTCCCGCTCATCCTCATGGGGCGTCGCCACTGGAGCGGGCTGCTCCAGTGGGTCCGCAAGACCCTCGTGCCGGCCAAGGTGATCGATCCCGACGACCTCAACCTCGTCACCCTCACGGATGACCCGGCCGAGGTGGTCGAGATCGTCGAGCGCTACGTGCGGGAGCGGGGAACCCGGGCCATGCGGGAACAGGCCTTCAGCTGACCCTCAGGGAAGGCGGGATCATTTCCCCACGGGGGCATCGCCGATGAGGGAGGAGAGCCGCCCCTCGATCGAGTCGGCCCAAATCTGGTATCCCTTCGGGGAGAGATGGAGATAGTCGGGCATCAGCTCCCGGGGGATCAGCCCGTGGTCGTCGACGAGCTTGTGACCGAAGTCTTCCCAGAAGACGTTCTTGTCGTCCGCCAGCCTCCGGATCACCTGGTTCACCTGGAGGACCTTTCCGCGCTGTGCCGAGAAGTTCTCGCTCCGTGGAAAAATCCCCAGCAGGAGCACCTTGGTCTCGGGGAGCTTCTCACGTAGCTTTCCAACGATGGCCGCCACTCCTTCGACGATCTGGGCCGGGGTGTTGTCCTCCCCGTTGGAGTTGTTGGTTCCGATCATCACCACCGCCACCTTCGGGGCAAGCCCCTCAAGGTTGCCGTTGTCGAGTCGCCACAGCACATGCTGGGTGCGGTCCCCGCCGATCCCGAGGTTCACGGCGGACCGGGGGGCGTAGTATTTCGCCCAGACCTCCTTCCCTTCCCCTTCCCACCCCTGGGTGATGGAGTCGCCGACGAACACCACCTGGGCCTTCTTCCCCGCCTCCTTCGCCCGCTTGTCGATGAGGGCCGTCCGATCCAGCCACCATTGCTCGGAGCGGGGGAGGGGATCCGTGGCGGAATGGGACGGGCTGGCCGCCCCGGCGGAGAGGAGGCTCAGGGCGGCGGCGAGGGTGAGTGCGAGGCTGCAGGAGATGGGGATGCGCATAATCGGATGACAGGGTAACGGGTTCTTGGGATCAAACCCGTTCGCCTCCCGCGATGCAAGCTCTCCGCCCCCCTTATGGAGGGTGTTTGCCCTGCTTCTGGGGGGCAGTCCGTCTTTGACTCAGGGGGGGCGGGGCCCTAAGAATCCTTTCATGCAGTCGAGATTCATGGGTGGCGGGGTTCGGCGTGTCGGGCGGGTGGGGATGCTTCTGGCGCTCGGTTTCCTGGCGGGGTCGGGTTGCCAGCGGCACGAGGTGCAGGTGTACGACATCCCCAAGGAGGCCCCCCCGGCGGAGAGCGCCGCCCAGGACGGGGGAGCCTCGCCTCACGGCGGGGCGACGGTTCCCACGCTCGAGTGGGCTTCCCTTCCCGAGGGGTGGAAGTCGCAGCCGACGAGCAGCGCGATGCGCGCCGCCAGTTTCCTCATCAGCGATCCGTCCGGCAAGACGGGCGAGTTTTCTGCCATCCCGCTGGCCGGGATGAACGGCAACGATCTGGAGTTTGTGAACATGTGGCGCAGCCAGATCGGCCTTGGCCCTGTGGCCGCCGAATCGCTTGGAAAGTACATGACCCCGCTGAAGATCGCGGGCCTGGATGGGAAGCTCTTCGACATGAAGGGGTCCGAGGCGGCGCAGGCCAAGGATCCGGCCGGGGCGCTCGTCGCGGTGCTCGCGCGGGAGGGGGTGACCTGGTTCTTCAAGCTTTCGGGGGATGAGGCCCTGGTCCAATCGCAGCGCGCGACCTTTGTCAGCTTTCTGGGGAGTGTGAAATTCGGGGCCCCCAAGGCCCTCCCTCCCATGGCGGATGCGGGTGGAGCACCCTCCCCCCACGCCGGAGGGGCCGTTCCCCCCGCAGCCGCCGCCGGTGGGGCTCCC
>DMJJ01000166.1 GCA_003452185.1 Verrucomicrobiales bacterium
ACATCGGTGGGATTCCGGCGAAGGGCCTGGAAGGAACGCACCAGATAGTCAATCTCCTCGTCGCTGAGGGCCAGCCCGAACCCCTGGTTTGCCACCTCCAGGGCCTTGCGCCCCTTGCCCAGGATGTCGACATGCTCCATGGGCACCCCCTGGCGCTCCTCAAACAGGAGCCTCATCTCCGCACGGGACCCAAGGACGCTTTCGGTCATCCGGTCGTGCAACAGGGCCGCGCACCGGGCGAGGTCGCCCGGGGAGAGGCCACCCGAGCCGGAGAGGGTGAGGCGGAACTCGGTCACCCGCTCCACGCGGCGGATCGCGAGCCCGCAGTTATGGGCGATGTCGGTGGCCTTCGAGGCCCAGGGGGAAACGGTGCCGAGGCGGGGAGCCACCACCAGCAGGATCCCGTCCGCCGGGCCGGTGTACGGATCCCCGTAATCGAGCAGCGACCGGACCTTTGCCAGCACTTCCGGGGCGAGTTGCCCGGCCGAAGCCACGCAATGGACGTGGCGCGCGTGAACCCCGGTGATTTCAGGTCGAATGGCCTGAAGCTTCGGGAGCAGGGCCGCGGCGCGAAAACCGGAGAGGGCGTTGCCGCCCTCGATGTCAATCAAGTGCATGGATGGTCTGTGGGAACCCGGGCCGGGAGAAGAAACACCCCGCAGCCAAGGCCCGGCACACTTTGGGGACTGAGGCCGCATCCGATCAACACGGATTATTGGCTCCCGGGAAACCGGGGAAGTGGGGAAAAACGGGGCCGGACCTCCGCTCACGGCCCGCTAAGGCCCCCTGTCGGGCTTCAACAGGGGCGGAGCCCCGGGGTCAGAGCCCGCCCGGGAGGAACTGGATTTTGCGCACGTAGCCTAGGTTGCTCTCCGTGATCAGGAGGTTCCCCTCGTAGTCGGTGGTCATCGCCCGGATGTTGCTGAACTTGTGGGTCGAAAGGTGGCTGTAGAACCACTCCCCATCCCCGGCATGGGCGCCGCTGTTGTCGCCATCCCCCAACAGGTGGATATGGGCGTCGGTATCGACGTACCAGAGCTGGCTCGCATTGTCGGTGCAGAGGAAGAATCCCCCGTTGGGCAGGAACCAGACCCCACGCACCTGGCTGAGCCCCGTCTCCGTGGCCAGCCATCCATCCCCACCCCCGGTTCCGGTCGGTGTCCCTGCGATCACGGTCTGGGTGCCATCGGGCTCGAGCCTCACCACCTGGTTGCGGGTGGCATCGGCGACCACGAGCCGTCCGCCGGGATCCATGCACATGTTCCCCAGGGCGGCAAAACCGGTGGCGTACGACGAGAGGCCGTTGGTGGAATCCCATCGCATCACCTGGGAGTTCGCGCTGAAGTACAGGAGCGACTCGTCAGGGCTGACCCAAAGGCCACGGCCCCCCGGGATGGCGGTGCCGTAATCGACCATGACGGACATGATCCCGTCGGTGTCGACCTTGCGGATCAGCCCGTTGTCCCGATCCAGAATGTAAAAGGTCCCATCCCCCCGCACCCAGATGCCGTTCGGGTTATTCAGCGGGAGGGAAATCGCCGGGGCCGGGTTTGTGTCCCCCATGACCCCGCCCCCGGGATCAATCCCCGCCACGGTGGTCAGGATGCCGTCCGGGGTGACCTTCCGGATGGCGTGGGCCCGCTTGTCGGCGATGTAGATGTTGCCAGCCCGGTCGGCCATCGAGATGTGCGGCGAGGAGAGCGGGGCCGAGGTGGCTGCCCCCCCCTCGGCCTCCGGAACCCAGCTGTTGCAGGAGACACAGGTGATCACCCCGTTCCCCGCCACCGTGCTCAGGAGGCCGAACGAATGGGTAAAGTTGGAAAACGCGGCAGCCCGTTTCTGTCGGAGCGCTGCGGGATAGGCGTCCTCCAGGAGTTGGCGGTTGAGGCGCTGGACCGCCTCGCCCGTCGGGGCCCCCTCGGCAAGGCGAAGCGTGGAGGGGGAGAGGGGGACTCCAAAGAACCGGTCCGCATCGTAGAAGGCGGGACCGCGGATCACCGAGTTGAGATCCCCCACAAGAGCCCCGAGCACCACGGCGTCCGAGGCGCTGCCAGGGTAGCCGGAAAGGAGCGCAACGGTGGAGGAGGAGAGGCTGGAGACCAGGTAGAGCGACACGCCATCTGTGTCCGCCGGCGCCGAGAGAACCGCCGCCATCGTGGCCAGGTCGAGGATGTCGGCGCTCTCGAGCGTCCAGGGGCCCGAAACCCCCTCGAGGTCCACGGCGCGCGCACGGAAAAAGCCCCCCGGGCCCGAGGCCTCCAGCACCGCCCGGGCGGTCCCATCCGTGGAAAAAACACTCCTCACCGGCGTCCAGGCGCCCTCCACCCGGCTTGCCCGCTCAACCGTGACGACCCCCCCGGGGTACGCCCCTTGGACGGCAATCTCGCCAGGGTGGGAAGGGAGGGAGATCTGGAGGTCTGAGGCACGGCAACACAGGACGCAGGCAAGGCTGCCAACGAGGAGAGGGAACGGCTTTCTCAAGTCCGGGCAATGTAGAGCCGGGAAGCCGCAAACTCAAGATCTGAATGGAGTTTCTGCTACTCCCGGCGCCCCAGAATCGGGGGTTCCTGGGAGGAAACCAGCCCAAGCTCGGACTCCTGCTTCAGCTCGACCCGGTCCCCCGAGAAGCGGAAGGTCGTCGTAATCGTGAAGGGGGTCTGGTAGAAGCACCGCCGAAGGACGAGGGTGTCAGGGGCGGTCCAAGCGGCGCTCGAGGCCATCGGCTCCTCCTGGTAGCGCGCTGCGCTCCCCCGCCCCTTGGTCCACGCACCCACACCAGGGCGGAGGGACTCCTCCCGGCCGTTGGCCTTCCAGAGGAGCTGAATCGGGGCCTCCGCGGTCCCGGGCTGGAGCATCACAGACTCGATCCTCTCCTTGTTCTCCGCGAAGGCGAACCGCACTCCCATCCGCCCCGGCCCGGCCGGGTTCAGCGGGGAGCCCGCCGGCACAGGGAGCACGAGACCCGCGAGCCGCTGCCGAAGCCGGCCGGCCGCGGCCCGATCCGACGGGAGGGTTCGGGGGTGAAACGCCGGGAGGAGCTTCTCCCAGACAAGGTTCAACACCTGTTGCATGTCGCGCGCACCGCTGGTGATCGCCACGACGGCATCCAGCTCAGGGAGGACCAGGCAGTACTGCCCATAGGCGCCGTCCCCGCGGTACCCCCCGTGACGGGAGCGCCAAAACTGGAATCCGTATCCCTGGTCCCAATCGCTGGCAGGGCTGCTCCCCGTCGACACCTGCCGGGAGGTGGCCTGGTCGACCCAGACGGCGGGAACCACGGGGCGGCCTCCCCAGGTTCCCTTCCGAAGATAGAGCTGGCCGAAGCGCGCGATCGACTCGGTCGTCAGCCGCAACCCCGTCCCCCCGAGGCAGACTCCCTGCGAGTTCGTCTCCCATGTCGGATGGGGGATTCCCAGCGGGTCGAAGAGCCTCGGCTGAAGATAGTCCACGATGGGCTGCCCCGTCTGCCGCTGCACGATGGCGGAGAGCATGAACGTGCCGGGGGAGTTGTACTTGAAGTGGGTCCCGGGCTTGTGCGGGACGGCGTGGGCCAGGAACTTCCCGGGCGAGGCGTTGTGGATCCAATCCGGGAGCTCCTCCTGATGCCCGGCCGACATGGTCAGCAGGTCACGCACCCGCATCCCCCTCAGGTTGGGGCTGGGATCCGAAGGCGCATCCTCGGGGAAGAACTTCAACACCTCGTCGTCCAGCGAAAAGCGTCCCTCGGAAATCGCCAGCCCGACGGCGGTCGAGGTGAAGCTCTTGCTCAGGGAATAGAGCTCGTGCGGCGCCGCGGCCTCGTACGGCCCCCACCATCCCTCGGCCACCACCCTGCCATGGCGCACCACCATCACGCTGTGGAGCGCGTGCAGCGGCTCAGCCGCCTCGACAAACTCCAGGAGGGCCCGGGAGGAAACCCCCTCGGACTCCGGGATGGCACGCGACAGCGGCGCGGTCGCCGCGTTAGCGGCGGGCGAGGAGCACAGGGCGCCGAGGAGCACGACCAGGGGGAGGACCACGGAGAGTGACGCAGGGTTCATAGGGCGGTTTCGGTTCGGTAGTGCTGCCCGAAACCACG
>DMJJ01000141.1 GCA_003452185.1 Verrucomicrobiales bacterium
ACCTCTACTTTGGCACCAGCTGGTCCCCGGATGGCCAATGGATCCTCTACCACGATTGCCATTTTCGCGGAGATCCAGGCCACGATTGGTCGGACGTCTGCATCGGGCGGGCGGATGGAACGCAGCACCAGGTCCTCACCGAGGGGCAGGGTCAATGGTTTGCGGCGACTTACGGGATGCCTGGAAACCGCGGGGGAGGCTCAAACATGGCTGCTTGGATGCCTGATGGGCGAATCCTCTTCTCCCAGCGGCTGCCCGGCTCACGCGTTCCGTGGGAATACCAGGCCGGCCGCCCCGATACCGATCATTTCAACCGGGAGTTCCGGCCCGCCCAGGCGAAGGGAGGGACGCGGATCGTCGCCCTCGACCCGAAGTCCGGCCGCACCGAGTCGCTGACCCAATCGGATCCTCCGGTTTGGGATTTCCGGGCGAGCCCTTCGCCGGATGGACGACATATCGTCTTCTGCCGTGCGGAGACCGGAGGGCTCCCTGCCATCCACGTGATGCGAAGCGATGGATCCGGAGTCCGCCTTCTCACCCGTGGGATCGAGGAGAAGGGGGTCGATCATCCCCGTTGGCTCTAGCGCAGGCCTCCGCCTGTCACCCGCATGCCCTCTTTGATTCAGATCCCTGGGGCCGGGTGCGGGAAGGGGTGCGGGACCGGACTTGGGGGAGTTTTCTGCTCGCCCCGCAACAGGGTTGTTCGCTAAGTACGCCGCGTGCCCACGCCTCGTCGACGCCCTTCAAGAAAACCTCCGGTCCGCGGCAGCCGCAAACCCCGGAGTTCCCGGACCCCGTCCCGGGACCTCGCCGCCGCCGTCAGCCTCACTGACATTGAGGCGATCGCCGAGCGCCGCCTTTCCCCGATGTCGCTCGCGCTGGTGCAGGGGGGGGCGGCAGACGAAATCACGGTCCGGTGGAACCGCGAGGCGTTCGACAGGATCCGGCTCGTCCCGCGTGTCCTGGTGGATGTCGACACGATCAACACCCGGCTCGGGCTTTTCGGCTCGGACCTGCCCCATCCAATCCTGATCGCCCCCTCGGCCTACCATCGGATGGTGCATCCCGGGGGCGAGGTGGAGACCGCGCGGGGTGCGAGTCGCTCCGGGGCGTTGTTCATCGTCAGCAGCGCGAGCAACACCCGCATGGGCGTGATTTCCCGGGAGTCGACGGTTCCGCTCTGGTTCCAGATGTACGTGCAGTCGGACCGGGCGTTCGTGGCCGATGTGGTGCGCGAGGTGGAGGCGGCTGGCGCCCGGGTCCTGGTCGTCACAGTCGATGCCCCGGTGGTCGGGCCCCGATACCGGCAGATCCGCTCCGGGTTCCGCCTTGCCCCAGGGCTTGAGCTTCCCTACATGGACGACGTCAACCGGGGACGCGATTCCCTGCTGCGTGGCGGGAACACCCGGATGACCTGGGGGGAGATCGAGTGGTTGCGGACCATTACCCGTCTCCCGATTGTGCTCAAAGGGATCATGAGCCCGGTGGATGCCGAGTTGGCCGTCCGGGCGGGCGTGGCCGGCATCGTGGTTTCGAACCATGGTGGCCGGATGCTCGACACCGCCCCTGCGGCGATCACCGCCCTGCCGCGGGTCCTGGATGTGGTGGCGGGTCGGTTCCCGGTCCTGGTCGACGGGGGAATCCGCCGTGGCACCGACGTGCTGAAGGCCCTGGCGTACGGGGCCAAGGGGGTGCTCATCGGGCGCCCCTGCCTCCATGGCCTCGCGGCGGGTGGGGCTGAAGGGGTCGCGCGGGTGGTCGGGATCCTGAAGGACGAGTTGGAGCAGGCGATGGCGTTGACGGGCCGGACTTCACTCCGGGCCATCGACCGATCCGTGATCTGGGAATGAGGTGCCGTCGGCCGGCTACTCGGCGTGGCTCACCAGGGTGCCGACTTTCTCGCCGAAGACGACGCGCCGCAGGTTGTGCGGCTTGAAGACGTCGAACACGATGATCGGCATCCGGTTGTCCATGCAGAGCGAGAAGGCGGTGGAATCCATCACCTTGAGCTGCTTGAGCAGCGCCTCGTGGTAGGTGATCCGGCTGTATCGCTTGGCCTTCGGATTCTTCTTCGGGTCGCTGTCGTAGATCCCGTCGACCTTCGTTGCCTTGAGGATGACCTCGGCCCCGATTTCATTGGCCCGGAGGGCGGCGGCCGTGTCGGTGGAGAAGTAGGGGTTTCCGGTGCCACCGCCGAAGATCACCACACGTCCCTTCTCAAGGTGACGCATGGCGACCCGCCGGATGAACGGCTCTGCGACCTGGGACATGCTGATCGCGCTCTGGACGCGGGTGGCGACGCCGAGTTTCTCCAGACGGTCCTGCAGGGCCAGGGAGTTGATCACCGTTGCGAGCATCCCCATGTAATCCCCGGTGGCGCGCTCGACACCCCGCTCGCACCCCTGGAGCCCGCGAAAGATGTTCCCGCCTCCGATGACCACCACGACCTCGACCCCGAGATCCCGAACCTCCTGCACCTGCTTGGCCATCTCGGCCACGGCCACGCCGTCGATGCCGATGCCGGCCGTGCCGCCGAGGGCTTCGCCGCTCAGCTTGAGGAGGACTCGCTTGTAGTGGGGTTTGCGTCGCGTCATGTGGAACGCGTTTTACCGCCGAGCGTCGCCCGAGTCAAACCCCGCGCGCGTCCCCCGGCCCGGCGGCCGTGGGACGGGCTCGCTCTGCGCGAGCCACACCTCCTGACGTCGGTGTCTAGAGGGGACCGGGCGGCCGCCGCGGTCCAGCGCATTCCGGCTGTAGCGACCG
>DMJJ01000249.1 GCA_003452185.1 Verrucomicrobiales bacterium
TCCCCCGGCCTCCAAGGCGGCCGCCCTGGGGGGTGAGCCGAAGACCGAGATGTGGTACATCGTCGACGCAACCCCCGAGGCCGACCTGTTTGTCGGTCTCAAACAGGGGGTCACCCGGGCGCAGTTCGAGGAAAAGATCGCCAGCGGCGACGTGGCGGAGTGTTTCCATCGTCACGAGGTGAAGGCCGGCGACTGCATGTTCCTCCCGAGCGGCCGCGTTCATGCCATCGGGGCCGGGAACGTGATCTTCGAGATCCAGCAAAACTCGGACACCACCTACCGGGTGTTCGACTGGAACCGGGTGGGACTCGATGGGAAGCCGCGCGAGCTTCATGTCCAGCAGTCGCTCGAGAGCATCGATTTCACCGATTTTGAACCTTCCCTGGCATCCGCGGAGGATGTGGGGCGCGGGGCGCTGAAGTTTCGGTATCTGGTCGATGACCCGCTCTTTCGAGTGAGCGTGACGCAGGTGCGTCGCGGGGAGCGATTCCACCTCCGGACCACGGGCCCGCAGATCCTGGGGATGATCAGCGGCCGGTTGGAAGTTGCCGCAGGAGGGGAAACCGTGAAGCTGACTCCGGGCGAATTCACCCTCCTCCCCGCCTCCCTTGAGCGGGTCTCCTTTCAGGCGACCAGCAAGACGGAGTACCTCCACGTCCAGTTTTGAGCTGAATCGGAGGCCCCGGGGATCCACCCTGACTCACCCCTTCGCCCCCCCTCCGGGGAAGGGGGGGCGAGGTTGGCTGACCTTCGAGAGACTACACCTTGACCCACTGACGGGTCTTGGCGGAGGCCTCCACGGCCTCGAGAACCTTCTCGTTCATGAGGCCATCCTCGAAGGTGGGCTGCACGGCCTTCCCGTCCACCACCGCATTGACGAAGTCGGCGATGGTGTGAACAAAGGTGTGCTCGTATCCGATGATGTGCCCCGGGGGCCACCAGTTGCCGACGTACGGGTGCTTGCCCCCGGGTTCGGTGACCAGGATGTCGCGGAATCCCTGAAGCCCGGCGGCGTCGTCGTTGTTGAAGAACTTGAGGCGGTTCATGTCCTCGAAGTCGAAGTGAATCGACCCCTTGCTCCCGTTGATCTCGAGCTCGATGTGGTTCTTGCGGCCGAGGGCGAAGCGGGTCGCCTCCAGGTTCGCGATCGCCCCGTTCTTGAATCGTCCAATGAAGAGGGCGGCGTCATCCACGGTGACCTTCCCCATCTTGCGTCCACCCTTCCCCCCGAGGCCATCCCCCTTGGCGCCGGAATCCTCGATCGGGCGCTCCTTGATGAAGGTATGCATGAGGCCTGAGACCTCGCTGAACTCGCCCACCAGATAGCGGGCGAGGTCGATGATGTGGGCGTTGATGTCGCCGTGGGTGCCGCTGCCGGAAACCCCCTTCTGGAGGCGCCAGACCAGCGGGAAGTTAGGATCCACGATCCAGTCCTGGGCGTAGCGGGCGTGGTAGTGGAAAATGTCCCCCAAGAGTCCCGCCTCGATCATCTTCTTGGCCTGGGCTACCGCGGGGATCCGGCGGTAGTTGTGGCAAACCATGTTCACCACCCGGGCCTTCTTGACGGCGGTGACCATCTCCTCGCACTGCTTCACGTTGAGCCCCAGAGGCTTCTCGCAAAGGATGGCCTTTCCAGCACGGGCCGCTGCGATGGCGATTTCAGCGTGGGAATCGTTCGGGGTGTTGATGTCGATGACATCAATGGCGGGGTTGTTCACCACCGCCTCCCAGTCGGTGCTGGCGTTTTCCCAGCCGAGTTGGTCGCGGGCTGCCTCAACCCCCTTTGGATCGCGGCCGCAGATGGTGTGAAGCTCCACACCCGCTTTCAATGGGAAGAAGTGCGGCGCCTGCCGCCAGGCGTTTGAATGCGCCTTCCCCATGAAGCGGTATCCGATCATTCCAATCCTCAGCGTTCTGGGCATATAACAAGTAGGGGTTGAATGTGATGCGGCGCGGTTTATAGTCGCGCCCGATTTTCAAGTCAACGTGTGACTTGAACCCTATGCTCGTCCACTTGCTGAAGTCGAAAATCCACCGTGCCCAAGTGACTGCTGCCAGCCTTGATTACGAGGGGAGCCTGACCGTCGCCCGGGATCTCATGGAGCGGGTCGGGTTCCTGCCGTATGAGCGGGTGCTTTGCAGCAACCTTGCCAACGGGCAACGGTTTGAAACCTACCTCATTCCGGGGGAGGCGGGCTCGGGGGCGATCATCCTGAACGGCGCCACGGCCCATCTGGGCAAGGTGGGGGACCGCCTCACCATCATGAGCTACACGGAAGCCACTGTGGAGGAGGCCAAAGGATGGTCCCCCAGGGTGATCGTCCTTGGGGAAAAAAATGCCGTTACCGCTCTCCGAGGAGGATGAGGCGGGTTGCATCACGTTCGCAGATCGACTGACATCCATGGCTTACACCGCTGCCGAGATTGCCGAACACCTCCAGGGGGAGGTGGTGGGGGAGCCGTCGACGCCGCTCGCCGGATTTGCCTCCGCGGAGGCCGCCAAGGCGGGGGACCTGACATTTGCCGAGAACGACTACTATTTCACCCGTGCGGAGGCGGGGGCTGCGAGTGCGATCCTCGTTCCGACCGAGTTCACCCAATCGGCCAAGACCCTCATCCGGGTCAAGAACCCCCGGGTGGCGTTCGCCCGGGTACTTCCCCTCTTTTTTCCTCCCGCCACCCATCCCAAGGGGGTGCATCCGAGTGCGGTCGTGGCGCCGGACGCCGTGGTGGATCCAACCGCGTCGGTCGGGGCGCTCTGCGTCCTGGGGGCCGGGGTTCGTATTGGCCCCCGCACGGTGGTGGAGAGCGGTTGCCACATCGGAGATCGATGCGAGATCGGGGAGGATGCCCACCTGTTCCCGAGGGTGACACTCTATCCGGCCGTTCGGCTCGGAAACCGGGTCAGCATCCATAGCGGCACCGTCATCGGATCCGACGGGTTTGGCTACGTGTTCGATGGCGGTCGGCACATCAAGATCCCGCAGGTCGGGACGGTGGTGATTCAGGATGATGTCGAGATCGGGGCCAACGTGACCATCGATCGCGGGGCGCTCGGTCCGACCGTGATCGGGCTCGGGACCAAAATCGACAACCTGGTGCAGGTCGGCCACAACGTGGTCATCGGGGAGCACAGCGTGCTCGTGGCGCAGGTCGGGGTTGCCGGGAGCACACGGCTCGGGAGCCGGGTGACCCTCGGGGGACAGGTCGGCGTCGCCGGGCATCTGAAGCTCGGCAACGAGGTCACGGTCGCCGCCCAGTCGGGGGTCATGCACCATATCCCGGATGGGGAGAAGTGGCTCGGGTCCCCCGCGCGACCGGATCGCCAGACCAAGCGTCAGTTGATCGCGCTGCAGCAGCTCCCGGAACTCCTCCGGCGCGTGAGCGAGCTTGAGAAGCGCCCCGGGCCCGAGGCTTCGTAGACCCCTGGCCCCGGGGAACCCCACGGTCGGGAATCACTCTCTCCGCCAGGGGCAGCCCTCCCCTTTGGCTGCCGGACGGGGGCGGAACCTGCGGATGGCCCGCCAGCCTCTCTCACCCCTTCGACGACTTCCCCTTTGGCTTGGTCGAGGTTCCACCTGAGGACGACGGCTTGGAGTCGGACTTCGCGGGGCTGGGGCTGGAGGCTGTTCCCCCACCCGAGGAGGGGCTCGACGAGGAGGTCGAGCTGGAACCGGAACTCGAGGAGGCGGAGGAGTCCTTCTTGGCGGCGTCCTTGTAGTTCTGGCTCCGGTAGTCGGTGATGTAGAATCCGCTTCCCTTGAAAATCAGGCCGGCCCCGGCTCCCATGAGCTTGGTGACTTTGCCTTTTCCCCAGGTCTTCTTCGGGCAGAGATCCTTGGGGCAGACCTTGAGCGTATCAGCCTTCATCGACTGGAAGAGCTCGAACTGGTGTCCGCACTTCTGGCAGGCGTATTCGTAAGTCGGCATCGCACGGAGTGTATAAGAACTCCTCCCCACCTCCGTCAAGGAACCCTCATGCCTGCGGTCGATCCCGGGATCCCCCTTGCTTTTTTGGCCCCCTCCGCAATTGTTTCCCTGTGGCGGGGTTTGTTTTCTCCCCTTTAACCCCTTTCTTGCGGCGCCGATAACGTAACTGCGTATGGGGACCACGATAACTATGAGCGCACGGGAGAACATCGGAACGCACCAAAAGGCCCTGAAGATCAACCTCGACCCGACGAAGTACGGCGC